>NZ_JAQCUN010000309.1:414-649 GCF_027685385.1 Megasphaera sp. AF13-6AC | reverse complement strand
GCACCATGTCGTGGATGAAGTATGAGTTGTGGGGACTGGTTCTGGTTGTTATCGGCGCTCTCGTAGCGGCCGGTACGGCCGGTATAGATACGGGCAATATCGGTCTGTCATTGGATGATATTTTTGCATATGCCTTCGGTACGGGTCGGATGCTTGTAGCTTTAATGCTTGTAGCGGCCGGATTGCAGTACATCGTGAAAAGAAAGGCCCTGCCTTTTACGCGAAACTGGCTCAT
>NZ_JAQCUN010000309.1:0-404 GCF_027685385.1 Megasphaera sp. AF13-6AC | reverse complement strand
CGCGAAACTGGCTCATGGGAGCTGTCGTTTTCGAGTTATTGCTCAGCCTGTGGCATGTTATCTTTACCAATCCCGGTGAAGAATTCGTTCCACTGGCACTGCGTGCCGGTGGCGGTCTTTTCGGAGCCGTGTCGGCAGCTTTTCTGCGCAGTTGGTTCGGCGGTTTCGGAGCCGTTTTGGCTCTTATCGTCGTCCTCATCGGTACGGTTATGATTTGGAAGAAAGTTTCTCTTTCCAAACCCGTCGCCCTTGCTCAGGAGATGACGGCTGAAGGCGTGTCACATGTTTCCGAAAAAGCGGTAGCCGGTATTCAGACGGCGTCGCATTCCGTGCAGGAATCGTGGCAACGTCACAAGGAACGGAAAATTTTTGACGTTGAACAGGAAAAAGACGCTTTAGGTGAA
>NZ_JAQCUN010000308.1:0-649 GCF_027685385.1 Megasphaera sp. AF13-6AC | reverse complement strand
TTGTAGGTTTGGCTACTGTAGCTGTTAAAGAAGCAAAGGAAAGAGTAAGAACAGCCGTCAAAAATAGCGGGTTAGCCTTTCCCGTACGTCGAATTACCGTCAATCTGGCACCGGCGGATATGAAGAAAGAAGGAGCCGCACTGGACCTGCCCATTGCCGTGGCTTTATTGGTATCAAGCGGACAAATTGCGCCGGAATCATGTGAAGATTCCGTATTTATCGGGGAACTGTCGCTGGACGGTCTTATCAGGCCGACTGTCGGGGTTTTATCCATGGTCATTGCTGCTAAAGAAAGGGGCATGAGAACTGTTTACGTCAGCCCTGAGAATGGAGACGAAGCTCTTTTATGTGAAGGTATAACGGTTTATGAGGCAGAGACTTTCGCCGTACTATCTGATCACTTACGAAAGATACACTGCCTTTCTCCCTCTTCATCTAAAATGCTACAGGAGGAAGATAAGGAATACCATAATGACTTTTCGGAAGTACAGGGACAGGCAGTGGCTAAAAGGGTGATGGAAATTGCCGCTGCAGGAGGGCATAACCTGCTTATGACAGGGCCTCCGGGGTCTGGTAAATCTATGTTGGCAAAACGAATGCCTACTATTTTACCGCCTATGACCGTAAACGAGTCTTTAGAGGTTACGAG
>NZ_JAQCUN010000307.1:0-659 GCF_027685385.1 Megasphaera sp. AF13-6AC | reverse complement strand
TGCAGGAAACGGCTCGTGCCGTAGCCGTAGCGGACAGCTTGTACAGCCTGGCCGTATGTGCCAAGGAGAATCGCTACGTACGGCCTGCATTAAACAGTCGTGAAGTCGTTCGCATCGAAGAAGGTCGTCATCCCATTATTGAGCAATATAATAAAAACGAACTCTTTGTACCTAATGATGTTACGCTTAACCATACGGATCACGAAGTTCTTGTTATAACGGGACCCAATATGGCCGGTAAATCGACGTATATGCGTCAGACGGCAGTCTTGATATTAATGGCACAGACGGGATCTTTTATCCCTGCCGAGAGTGCCGATATTTGCCCTGTTGACAGGATTTTTACGCGTATCGGCGCCAGTGACGATATTTTAACGGGTCAAAGTACGTTTATGACGGAAATGAAGGAAGTATCCTATATTTTAAAACACGCTACGTGTCGCAGTTTGTTGATTTTGGACGAAATCGGCCGAGGTACGAGTACCTTCGACGGTATGTCCATTGCCAAGGCGGTTATTGAATATTGTTTAAAACACGTTCACGCATTTACTCTCTTTGCCACACACTATCATGAGTTGGTTTCCATGGCGGACGAATCGAGTCTTTTGAAGAACTATACCGTCGCCGTTCGAGAACGGGGCAAGTCCATCAAGTTCTTG
>NZ_JAQCUN010000306.1:0-663 GCF_027685385.1 Megasphaera sp. AF13-6AC | reverse complement strand
GGGGCGTAAGTATGTACGTGTTTCCTTAGGCGGCATAAAGGATGAAGCGGAAATTCGCGGTCATCGTCGTACTTATATCGGGGCCTTGCCCGGACGAATTATAACGGGTATGAAGCAGGCCGGCACTAAAAATCCGGTATTTCTTCTGGATGAAGTGGATAAGCTGGCGTCGGATTTGCGCGGCGATCCGTCGGCAGCCTTACTGGAAGTGTTGGATCCGGAACAAAATGATACGTTTACGGATCACTTCATCGATTTGCCTTATGACTTGTCGAAGGTTTTCTGGATTATGACGGCCAATGTGGCGGGAAATATTCCCCGTCCCCTGCTGGATCGTATGGAAATTATCGACTTTTCCAGTTATACGGAAGATGAAAAGGTACAAATTGCCAAGAAGTATTTAGTACCCAAGCAATTGAAAGAAACGGGGTTAAAAGGAAGGGGAATTAAGTTCTCCGACAGCGTATTACGTCGTATTGTTCGCGATTATACGAGGGAATCGGGTGTAAGGACCTTGGAAAAGACTATCGGGGCCGTTTGCCGCAAATTGGCCAAAGCCGTTTTGTTGGAAGAACATGCCGACTTATCCGTTACCGTTAAGCGCTTACCCGATTTCTTGGGACCCGTCAAGTTCCTGACTCCTGAAAGAAAGCAGAAGAACGC
>NZ_JAQCUN010000305.1:0-666 GCF_027685385.1 Megasphaera sp. AF13-6AC | reverse complement strand
TCTTATCAAGGCCTTGAATAATACCTGCATTCGCCAATTCCATGACCGAATTATAAGCCCAACTATCCTTAGGTACATCTGTAAACGGATTCGCTGCAAACCCTGTCGAACAGACAACCGACATAACTGCGAGAATAGCTGCCGTCTTCTTGTTCATCCTAAACACTCCTTTAAAATATTATGCTTTATTTGCATTAATTTCCTTGATGATTATATCAAATTTTTAATTTATTGTAAAAAATATATTTAAATAACAAAAAACAAGACCTTTCAAAAGAAAGGTCTTGTTTCGTAGTTTCAGTTAAACTTAGAATGCGAATACGAACTGTGCACGTGTGAGTTCGTCCGGGTCAGATGCACTGCTGTCCTTGGATTTAGAAGCGAAGGACTGCATAACCTGGAACTGAGCATTCTTAGCGAAGGTGTAGTCTACACCGGCACCCCAGGTTTCAACACCGTTAGCCTTACCGAGAAGGTTGTCCGTTCTCCAGTTACCTGTCGAACCATTGATACCGTTCTTTTCAGCATTCAAGTAGTCAACCCAGAGATCCCACGATTTCGGCTGAGCCATCGTAGCTTTACCGTACTGAAGTTTGCCGTAGAATACGTCTGCGTCAGCTGTACCGTTAGGATTATTTACATTTTGGTATTCACCCAAGAGGTTGA
>NZ_JAQCUN010000304.1:0-666 GCF_027685385.1 Megasphaera sp. AF13-6AC | reverse complement strand
GAAAACCCTCGTTAAGGAACTCGGCAAAATGTATCCGTAACTTCGGGAAAAGGATAACCCAGAGTACGTGAAGGAAAGAAACATCCGGAGCGGGAATGGGTGGCACAAGAGAGGCCCAAGCGACTGTTTACCACAAACACAGGCGTCTGCTAAAGAGAAATCTGATGTATAGATGCTGACACCTGCCCGGTGCTGGAAGGTTAAGAGGACGTGTTAGCCGCAAGGCGAAGCAGAGAATTGAAGCCCCAGTAAACGGCGGCCGTAACTATAACGGTCCTAAGGTAGCGAAATTCCTTGTCGGGTAAGTTCCGACCCGCACGAAAGGTGTAACGATTTGGGCACTGTCTCAACGAGGGACCCGGTGAAATTGAAGTACCTGTGAAGATGCAGGTTACCCGCGACTGGACAGAAAGACCCCATGGAGCTTTACTGTAACCTGAGATTGAATTTTGGTAGAAGATGTACAGGATAGTTGGGAGACGTAGAAGCGCGCACGCCAGTGTACGCAGAGTCGATGGTGGGATACCAACCTTGTTTTATTGAAATTCTAACGAGAGCCGTAACGAGGCTGCGGACAGTCTCAGGCGGGCAGTTTGACTGGGGCGGTCGCCTCCGAAAGAGCAACGGAGGCGCCCAAAGGTTCCCTCAGCGCGGACGGAAACCGCG
>NZ_JAQCUN010000303.1:0-667 GCF_027685385.1 Megasphaera sp. AF13-6AC | reverse complement strand
TCGCCTTGGCGGACACCGGCTTTGATGATACGCGTATAGCCGCCCTGGCGATCCTTGTATTTCGGAGCCACTTCATCAAAGAGTTTCTTTACTACATCTTCATCCATCATGTATGCCATTACCTGACGGCGTGCGTGCAAATCGCCGCGTTTAGCAAGGGTCAACATTTTATCCGCAACTTTGCGAAGTTCTTTTGCCTTAGCTTCCGTCGTTTCAATGCGTTCATGCTGGAATAAAGAGGTAACAATGCCACGCAATAATGCTTTACGTGCAGAGCTGTCGCGTCCCAACTTTCTATAAGCCATCGTTCATCCTCCTCGTTATTCTTCTTCTTTTAATTTATAGCCGAACTGGCTGAGTTTTTCAATAATTTCTTCAACAGACTTGCTGCCGAGATTGCGAATCTTACCCAAATCCGACTTCGTATGAGAAATCAGTTCTTTAATGGTGTAAATATTGGCACGCTTCAAGCAGTTCGATGCTCGAACGGATAATTGCAGCGTATCGATGGATTCGTCGCCGCCTTCTCCCATATCCGTACCGTCGGCACCTGCTCCTTCAGCATTGGCACCGTTCACACCGGCACCGAGTTCGTCTTCCGTAAACTTACCTTGTTGCAAGTTTCGACCCGGAGCAGCCAGTTGTTTGATTTTTTCCAAGTAGGACG
>NZ_JAQCUN010000302.1:428-681 GCF_027685385.1 Megasphaera sp. AF13-6AC | reverse complement strand
CGGTGTCGGTTTGGCAGACCGTGAAAAGCTGATTACGGGAGAAACTATTAAAGAGGGTGATGTTCTCATCGGCTTGCCGTCGACAGGCGTTCATTCCAACGGCTTTTCCTTAGTTCGTAAAATAGTTTTCGATCGTATGAAGATGAAGCTTACGGACTATGTAGAAGAATTGGGTATGTCCATCGGCGAATGCCTTCTGACACCGACACGCCTTTACCCGCGGCCGTGTTTGCCCGTTATTCGGGAATTTGAT
>NZ_JAQCUN010000302.1:0-418 GCF_027685385.1 Megasphaera sp. AF13-6AC | reverse complement strand
ACAAAACAGGGAAACGGCTCGCACGTACGACGGGTGTTCCTTTGTCAGAATACGTGCCGCCAGGGTATCGGCCGTGTCATCGTCTTTTACAGGAACCGTTTCCTGTATGATAATGGGGCCCGCATCCATGTCGGGGACGACGAAATGCACCGTACAACCGGCAACCTTGACGCCTGCTTCCCACGCCTGTCTTTGTCCGTGTAAGCCCTTAAAGGACGGAAGCAAGGCGGGATGAATATTAATAATTTTATTTTCATAAGGAGCGATAAAATCTCCGCTCAAAATTCGCATAAATCCGGCAAGACAAATAAGGTCCGCTTGATACGGAGCGATTTCTTCCGATATATAGTGTTCAAACTCACCTTGGCTCGCAAAGGACTTCCTGTCCGCTATGATAACGGGCAATCCCCACGAGCGT
>NZ_JAQCUN010000301.1:261-686 GCF_027685385.1 Megasphaera sp. AF13-6AC | reverse complement strand
GCGGCAGACCCCCGATGAGGAAGCGACTTATGCGACACCGGGACTGTTTACAGATGCCGTAACGGACAAGTTGCTCCATGTGGATGTTATGAGTATGACCCCTATCGAAGCCATTTCGTTTTTGCATGATTTGCAACGTGAAGCCAAGAAAGGAAGCGGTATTTCGTGAGCTCCATTATACATGTACTCGATGAAAAAACGGCCAATAAAATTGCAGCCGGTGAAGTAGTTGAACGACCCTCCTCGGTTATTAAGGAATTGACGGAAAATGCCCTGGATGCAGGGGCTACAACGGTAGAAATAGAGATTGCCGACGGAGGCAGTTCATATATGCGTGTCAGCGATAACGGCAGCGGCATGAGTGAAGAAGATGCGAAAAAGAGTATTATTCGTCACGGAACGAGTAAGATAAGTTCTATTGAAGA
>NZ_JAQCUN010000301.1:0-251 GCF_027685385.1 Megasphaera sp. AF13-6AC | reverse complement strand
TAAGTTCTATTGAAGATATTTTTTCCATTACGTCCTTAGGATTTCGCGGTGAAGCCGTACCGAGTATAGCCGCCGTTTCCGAACTGGTCATGACGACGCGCATGAACGACACGGACCTGGCTTTTCGCATGGTACTGTCGGGCGGTTCCGTTAAAGAAGAAGAATACACGGGTGCTTCCGTCGGTACGACCATGGAAGTGCGCAACTTGTTCTTCAATACGCCGGCTCGAAAAAAGTTTATGAAAAGTGAA
>NZ_JAQCUN010000300.1:0-691 GCF_027685385.1 Megasphaera sp. AF13-6AC | reverse complement strand
CGCATCATTCCGTCCACTCCGGCGGATCGGCAATAATCGTCTTGGCATCCGTATCCACGGATAAGATGACTTGCGGAATAACGGCTAACAGTAATTCTTTGCCGTCTTCACCGGTAACGACATACACATCGTTACTGCCCGTCTTTAAAATATCCGTCACTGTACCCAAGACGTTATTTTCCTTATCAAATACGCGACAGCCTATGATATCGAAAACATAGTGCTGTCCTTCTTCCAACGGCATCAAATCTTGCCGCGTCACTTGCAGCGCTTTGTGTAAAAGCGGTTCGACGCCGTTTCGGTCATGAATGCCGACAAATTTCATCAAAACGACCCGTTTATGAAAACGAGCGTCCGTAATTTCATATTTAACGCCGTCAATATAGGCGTATTTCATCGTTAAAAATCGTTCGGGAAAATCCGTATCCGGATAAACACGAACGTCACCCCGCACACCGTGCGGGGCAACGATTTGTCCTATTGTGAAAAATTCCGTTTCAGCCATGATTTTATTGGCGGAATGCGGCTACTTTGCCGTCTTCCAATAAAATTTCCAGACCCATAAGTTTGTTCAAGTCGTCACCGACTTTAACCGTTACGGTCTGTTCCAACTGGCCTTGCGTAATTTCCGAGCCGATTTCCAATTGTGCCGCTTGGTCGTGATCGCTCTGAGCCTTCGCTTTCGCATTGG
>NZ_JAQCUN010000030.1:0-12994 GCF_027685385.1 Megasphaera sp. AF13-6AC | reverse complement strand
GGTATTGATATTAAAGTAGAAACAAACGGTAGCGGCGGAGTCAAAAATGCTTTGACTGCCGATGATATAAAACGGGCTGTAGGTGTTATTGTGGCAGCCGATAAGGACGTGCCGGTCGAACGATTTAAAGGAAAACACGTCGCTTTCGTTAAGGTGGCGGAGGGCATTAAGAATCCTGCCGCTTTGATTGAAGGCGCCTTGCAACAGACGGCTCCCGTATTTAACGGAAGCGGCAGTAAAAGTGAAGAAAGTACCTCCGGTGAAGGGACGGAAAGCACGGGTCGACGTGTTTATAAGCACTTAATGAACGGCGTTTCACATATGCTTCCTTTCGTTATCGGCGGCGGTATTTTAATTGCTTTGGCCTTCCTTTTTGACATGAATAATGCCGGGACGGCCACTTTCGGTTCGGGAACGCCTGTAGCAGCTTTTTTGAAAGATATCGGTGGTTTGGCATTCAGTATGATGATGCCTATTTTAGCTGGATATATTGCCGTCAGCATAGGTGAACGACCGGCATTGATGCCCGGTATTATCGGCGGTTTTTTGGCAGCTAACGGAGGATCGGGATTTTTCGGAGCCCTTTTTGCCGGATTTATTGCAGGGTATGTCGTTATCTTTTTAAAGACGGTTTTTGCCAAACTGCCTCAAGCCTTGGAAGGAACTAAGCCCGTATTGCTTTATCCCGTTTGCGGTCTTATTCTCGTAGGTCTTATTATGGTTTTTATTATTAATCCGCCTACGGCCGTATTCAATCAATGGCTGTCGTTTACTCTGGCCGGTATGACTACGACCAGCAAGATTTTCTTGGGTCTTATTTTAGGCGGTATGATGTCTATCGATTTCGGTGGTCCTATTAATAAAGCAGCCTATGTTTTCGGAACAGCTTCATTAGTCGATGCATCAGGGGCAGCTGTCAACTCGGGTATCATGGCTTCCGTCATGATCGGAGGTATGGTTCCTCCCATTGCAATTGCTTTGGCGATGCTTGTTTTTAAGGGCAAGTTTACGGAGAAGGAGCGACAATCTACACTTACGAATTTTATTATGGGGTTATCTTTTATTACGGAAGGAGCTATTCCTTTCGCCGCCTCCGATCCGGTTCATGTCATACCCTCGTGTGCCGTCGGTTCGGCTGTAGCCGGGGCTCTGTCCATGTTTTTTAATTGTACCGTTCCGGCCCCTCACGGCGGGATTTTCGTATTCGGTGTCGTTACGAACTGGCCCCTGTACTTGGCAGCTCTTTTTGCCGGTGCCGTAGTGGCGGCTCTCTTGTTGGGATTAACGAGAAAGAATGCTTAGACTATTGTTTTTCTTATAAAAGTACGTTAAAGTAAAGAATACCGATTAAGTTGATTTTAAGGAGGCATTAAAATGAAAGAGTTTACATATACAATAACGGATTCCCAAGGGATTCATGCGCGTCCGGCTGGATTGGCCGTTAAGGAAGCTAAAAAATTTGAATCAAAGATTACTATTGAAAAAGGGTCTAAAAAAGGTGACTTGAAAAAGATTTTTACGGTCATGGCTCTGGGCGTGAAACAAGGTGAAGAAATAAAAGTTACTGTAGACGGTTCAGATGAAGAACATGCTGTACATGAAATAGAAAAATTCTTTAAAGAAAATTTCTAAAGGAGGTATTCATGCTAGTTGTAAAGGGAAAATCGGTTTTTTCCGGCATTACGATGGGTCCCCTTGCTTTGTTCCATAGAAATACCGTATCTACGGCCAGACGACGTATAAAGGATACGGATGCAGAAGTGGAACGCTTTCAAGAAGCTCGTTTAGCATCTATTGAACAGTTGAAAGACATGTATGAGAAGGCGGTTCAAAAGGTTGGCGAAGAGGAAGCGGCCGTATTTGAAGTTCATCAGATGATGCTTGATGATGACGATTATATTGATAATATAGTTACTTTAATTTCTCAAAAAAAAATAAATGCCGAAGCAGCTGTAGAAGAAACGGCGCAGCAGTTTTCCGAAATGTTCCGCTCCATGGATGATGCGTATATGAAGGAACGGGCAGCCGACGTATTGGATATATCAAGACGTATACAGGTACAGCTTTGTGGCGGTGAAGCCAATGATTTCTCGGCATACGACGGTGTTATTTTGGCCGCCGACGACTTAGCTCCCAGTGAAACGCTACAACTCGATACGGATAAGATTCTGGGCTTTGTTACCTCCGGCGGGAGCACGAACTCCCACACGGCTATTTTGGCTCGTACACTGGGAATTACAGCCGTAGTCAATACGGGAACGCAATTGCATACGGATGTGGAAGGCAAGACGGTTATTGTTGACGGCTTTACGGGAACCGTATATTTGGATCCCGATTCGGCTACGTTGGATAAGATGAAGAAAAAACAGGCAGAGGCTGAGGAACGTAAAATTCGTTTAGAAGCATATCGAGGTAAGGAATCCGTTACGGTAGACGGTTATAAGGTCAACGTTTTCGCGAATATCGGAAATCCTGATAATGTACCTCAAGCCTTGGCTAATGATGCGGAAGGGATCGGCCTTTTCCGTAGCGAATTCCTATATTTGGAAAATGCTACCTATCCGACGGAAGAGCAGCAGTTTGAAGCTTATAAAAAGACGGTCGAAATGATGGAAGGCAAAACGGTTGTTATCCGTACCCTGGATATAGGAGCGGATAAGAAGGTGGATTACTTCGATTTAAAGGCTGAAGAAAATCCGGCTATGGGCATGCGTGCTATTCGTATTTGCTTAACTCGACCGACTCTTTTTAAAACACAGTTGCGAGCTTTGTGTAGAGCCAGTGCGTACGGAAAGATTGCCATTATGTTTCCCATGATTATTTCCGTTGATGAAGTGCGTCGCAGTCGAGAGTTATTGAGACAAGTGCAGAACGAGCTGAGACATGAAGGAATTGCTTTTGATGAGTCGATGGAAGTGGGAATTATGATAGAAACGCCCGCAGCGGCACTCATTAGTGACGAGTTGGCTAAAGAAGTGGACTTCTTCAGCATCGGTTCCAATGACCTGACCCAGTATACCTTGGCTATTGATCGGCAACAGACGGACCTGGATAACTTCTTCGATCCCCGCCATCCTGCCCTTCTCCGACTTATTGAAATGACGGTTAAAAACGGTCATAAAGAAGGCGTTTGGGTAGGTATTTGCGGTGAACTCGGAGCAGACTTAAGCCTTACGGAAGACTTTCTGCGCATGGGCGTAGACGAACTTTCTGTAAGTCCGCCGTCGGTTCTGCCCTTACGTGAGAAAATAGGATCTATTGATTTAAGTAAATAACGTATAAGAGGTGTAAAGGACCTGCTGCCCTTGCGGTTGGCAGGTTCTTTTATAAATGGGCTGAAATACTCTCTATACGGTTATCGTATACATAAAAGGCTTATAAAATATAGGTTTAAATAGCTGTTTCTCTTTACAATTATACCCCACCGGGGTATAATGAGTCAGACAAATTAATAAGGGGGAATTTACTATGGTAATGTCTAACTATATGGATTTACTGGGTATGTATGCACCGTGGTTTTTAATTCTTTTCATGGTAGTGCCTATGACCTTAGCCGAGCTGGTTCTTTGTTCGGAAATCTTTTCACTGCTTAACAAAGAAAAAGCAGTGAACTCATGGCCCGGTTTACGAAAAGGGGCATCTATTTGTTTAAGTATTATTTTTATTTTCTTGTTTATTTATCTTGTTGTCGCATATATACCGACAGTTGCTTGGAAGGGACCCTTGGATCGCCTGTCTATCTACTCCTTCTTAGCAGCTATTATTCCGGCCGTCTATTTACTTTTTATAGAAATCGGCATTGTAGGTAAGGCCTGGAATGAACATACCAAAGTTGTTCGTCATGCATTGACCGTATTTCTTTTTGTGGCACTTACCCACTTGGCTATGGTATTCGGCATGATTGATCCGCAATTAGGCGGGTATGTTCCGCCTCAAGGCCAAATGAATATGCATATGAATATGAACGGTAACAATCAAGGACATATGCATATGAACGGGAATCAGATGCCGTATAACTGCCCGGGAAATGCATATAATCATATGCAAGGTAACGGGAATATGCAAATGAACGGTAATAATCAATCCATGTCGGGTCAGCAAAACGGTCATGAAATGAATATGGAAAGCAACAAATAAGATAAACGACTACTCATTAGAATACTTTTTGGTAAAGAGGATTGTTTCACAAGAAACAGTCCTCTTTTTATCTTTACTACAGTTTTTGTTAAATGAATGAAAGAGATAGAACTGCGAATGGTGATATAAAAAAGACAAGAAGATAAAAGTAAACTTTTGCCTTCAAGATGACAATGGTAGAATGACTATAGTATAGGAAATAGGGTACTAAAATAAATAGTATATCTTAATTAAGAGGTGATACATGATGGAAGAAAATGTAAGCCAACGGATTAACAGATTAAGAGAGCAAGAAGAGCTCGGCGTTTATGAATTAGCTCGTATGGTAAATGTATCGGCCAGAACTGTATATGAATGGGAAAAGGGAGTCGTAGACACTGTAGAAGAAGCTGTCTTAACCCGATTAGCTCCTGTTTTAGGCGTAACGAAATATTATTTGAGAACGGGAGTTCATAGAGATCTTCTTTCGCCGGAAGTAGAAGCCTGGTTACGTAAACCTGAAAACATGGAAAAATTTATGAACTTTTATTATAAAGAATTAGGCAAAGAAAGTTGTAATCATGTGAATAGGCCGACACTTTAAGTTATAGTATTTCAATGGTGTCGGTTAATATAATATGGTAGTTTCACGTGAAACACTTTCACATAGAAAAAAGTCCCGTCTCTTTTATGAGACGGGACTTTTTCTGTGTTATTTTACGAGTTCATAACCTGCATCAGCAATGACTTTTGAGAATTGGTCTGTTGAAATTTCTTTGTTTGTTGTAACTGTTGCTTTCTTACCTTCTAAATCAACGGTTACAGATGTTACCCCGTCCATGGCAGAGAGGGCTTCTTCTACATGTTTTTGGCAATGGCCGCACATCATACCTTCAATTTTTAACACTTGTTCCATTTTCTTTTCCTCCTTAGGAGATATTAATATATAGCCGGCATCTGTAATTACACGATTGAATTCAGATGCGGGTATATTCTGCTTACTTTCGACAATAGCCGTGTTTGTGGATAAATCTACAGTTGCAGAGACGACACCGGGAATTGCTGTAAGAGCATCTTCTACACGTTTTTGACAATGGGCACACGTCATGCCGTCAACAACTAATGTTGTAGAAACAGTATGAGTTTGTGCATCTTTCGAGTTTGTTTCACGTGAAACATCCCCGTGCTCTACTTTAAAGAAGCGAAGCCTCAATGCATTCATGACGACGCAGAAGCTACTGAGACTCATTGCGCCCGCACCGATAATGGGGCTGAGTTTGATACCGAATAAGGGATAGAGGACTCCGGCAGCCAAGGGAATACCGATGACATTGTAAAAGAAAGCCCAGAAAAGATTTTCTTTAATGTTGCGAATAACGGCCTTACTAAGTTTTACAGCTGTTACGGCATCGAGAAGATCATTTTTCATAAGAACGGCATCGGCACTTTCAATGGCTACATCTGTGCCGGCGCCGATGGCAATACCCAGATCGGCCTTCATAAGTGCCGGTGCATCGTTAATACCGTCGCCGATCATGGCTACTCGATGTCCTTCCGCCTGTAAGGCTGAAATATGTTTTTCTTTATCTTGGGGTAATACTTCGGCAATAACCTTGGGAATCTGTAATCGCTGTTGTACCGCTTTAGCTGTGCGTTCATTATCGCCTGTGAGCATGACTACTTGAATACCCATATGGCGGAAGAGAGCAATGGCTTTGGCACTGGATTCTTTTTCCATGTCGGCAACGGCAATGATTCCTTCTATTGCTTTGTCTGTTGCAAAGAGTAGGGGGGTCTTACCTTCATCGCCTAAGCGATTCAAGGTGTTGATAACAGAAGTCGTATCAATTCCTACGTCTTCCAATAAGCGGCGATTTCCGGCATACCAAGTCGTACCGTTTACAGTGGCCCGAATACCCTTGCCGAAAATGGCGGTAAAGTCCGATACGGGAGCGGGAATAATATTTTTATCTTTACCGTATTGAACAATGGCGGCACCTAAAGGATGTTCACTTTTATTTTCCAAGCCTACGGCAACGGAAAGAAGGTTATGAAGATCCGTATTCAAAGGGAGGACATCTGTTACACCGGGTTTTCCTTCCGTAATAGTCCCGGTTTTGTCCATTACGACTGTGTCAATGGAATGAGCCGACTCAAGAGCTTCTCCCGATTTGATAAGAATTCCGTTTTCAGCCCCCTTGCCCGTACCGACCATGATGGCAACCGGCGTTGCCAGTCCGAGTGCACAAGGGCAAGAAATAACAAGAACGGAAATGCCGAGAGAAAATGCGAATTCAAGGGAAGCCCCCATTAAGAAATACCATACGGCTGCCGTAATAACGGCAATTGTAATAACTGTAGGGACAAAAACGCCTGCAATTTTATCAGCTGTTTTGGCAATAGGAGCCTTACTGCTACTTGCTTCATCGACGAGACGGATAATCTGACTGATAGTCATATCATCACCGATTCGCTTTGCTGTCATATGAATGGATCCGGCCTTATTCATAGTGGCTGCCGTAACGGTGTCACCGACTTGCTTATCAACAGGAATACTTTCGCCTGTAAGGGCTGATTCATCAATACTTGTCGTACCTTCGGAAATGACTCCGTCAGCAGGAATGCTTTCGCCGGGGCGAACAACGATTTCATCACCGATTCGGAGCTGACTTACCGGAATTGTCGACTCTTTGCCGTTACGAATAACTCGTGCTTCCTTAGGGGCCAAATCCATAAGTTTTTCAATGGCTTGGCTTGTTTTACCCTTTGCACGGGCTTCCATGTATTTACCTACTGTGATTAAGGTGACAATCATACCGGCCGATTCAAAATATAAGTTTGTACTGTACGATTCGACTAAGGTTAAATCACCGTGACCAAGCCCCCAAGCGATGCGGAATATGGCGAAAATACCAAAAAAGGCGGAAGCCGCTGAGCCGAGGCCTACGAGGCTGTCCATATTGGGGGCCCCTTTAAAGAGATTGCGGAAGCCGTTAATATAGTAATGGCGATTTAAATAAATAATGGGCAAGACCAGGACAAATTGAGCAAATGCATAAATCATGGCATTTTCCGGACCGTCGAAAATACGGGCGACTGCATCCGGAACAGGTAACCCGAAGACGGCTTTAAATAGGCCGTGCGATGATACATACATTGTGGGAATGAGGAAAAGAACGGATAGGATTAGCCGTTTTTTCATGGCGTTTAGAGCATCAACTATTGTTGAAGATCCGCCGGTCGGTGGAGTAGCAACATTCTCAGCTTGTTGTTGGTCGGAGGATGAGGCTCCGTAACCGGCACCGATAACGGCATCAACAATATCTTGGGAGGATAGTTTTGTTTCGTCGTAATCCACTTGCATGCTGTTGGTCAGCAAATTAACGCTGGCTTTTTCCATGCCTTCTAATTGGGAAACTGTTTTTTCGACACGACTGGAGCAGGCAGAGCAGGTCATACCTGTTACAATAAACTTTTCATGTTTCATATAATCACCTACTTCATCATTTTTTGCAGTAATGAGACCAGCTCGTCTACAACTTCGTCATTCCCCTGTCGAATATCGTTGACTACACAAGTCTTTATATGCTCGCCTAAGAGTTCTTTATTGAAGGCATTCAATGCCGACTGGACGGCACTGACCTGTGTCAGTATGTCCACACAGTATCGTTCCTCTTCCAACATTTTTTTGATACCCCTGACTTGGCCTTCAATTCGATTAAGGCGACAGACTAACTGTTTATACTCTTGTTCTTCTCTGTGCTTATGTTTTATATCAGCCATGCATGAGCAAGATTTTTTCTCTGTCATGTGAACCTCCCAAACATATATTTAAGAATAATAATATAATATACCCCACTGGGGTATATGTCAATAATTATTTTCAAAAAATGGAAAAGGGCGAAAAATGACCTTATTTTGCGTTTAAACGAAAAATGATGCTTTTTCATATAAATGGATTTAAAATTAAAAATAAGGGCTTATAATCCATTTTACGAAGGATGATTTTCGGGTCAAAAATATAAAATCGGTAAATAAAAAAGCATGACGAAATGATTCGTCATGCTTTTAATCAATTTTCTTATTTCAGCAATGCGGCAACTGCCTGTGTTTCGTCAACCGCTTTGTCGGCACCGGCAATGATAGATCCCTGAACAACGATAGCATCCAAACCTTTTGCCTGGCGATCTTGTTCAACCTTATCCTGAATATCTTTCTGAATAGGGTTGAGCAAATCAAATTCCAACTTATTGAGGTCTTGGCTGAGTTTGTTGCCAAGTTCCTGTCTCTGTTGGTCGGTTGTCATTTTTGCACTCTTGCTCTTATATTCATCCTGAGCTTTTTTAACGGCATTTTGCATTTGAGCCGTAGCTTTCGGATAGTTTTTGTGAGCCTGTATTAATGCATCAAAGTTTACATAGCCTACGCCGGCTGCGAACGCGGAAGTTGCGGCAGCAACGCCGAGCATACCGACTACAGCAAAAGATGCAAGTTGTTTTTTCAAATTCATATTCCTATACCTCCTGAAACGAAAGATTGTCTTTCATTTGCCCATTATAACAAAGAACGGTGAAAAGCACAATGGATTTTGGTACTTTGTAACACGATAGAGTTTTTAATGTGCTTCTTCGTTCTTATTAGGCGCTTCCATGTTCGTTTCTTCATCATCTTTAATATATATATATTTATCTTTCTTCATTTTTTCAATGATCTCCGGAGCCATAGTTAAGAGCTTTTCGAAGCCCGATGCATGATATCCGTCTTGTTTAATAGAGAACATTTCGACGCGTTCTCCTTTAATGACCAGAATTGCCGTAGGTTCCAGCTTAGCCCCTCCGCCGCCGCCGGCACTTTCGTGAGCGGTGTCGCCTTTACCGCCGAAACCGCCGGAGCCGAACCCGAAGGTTACGTCTACAAAGGGGACGAGAATGGCATCACCGATGTGTAGGGCTTCGCCGACGACTGTTTCAACTTTAATCATTTCCTGGAAACTTTGAAAAATAGATTCAAGATTGGTCTTTACTTCGTTGGACATGATTGAATTTCCCTCCGAGCGTAATATAAGTACGTATGATACGGCGTACAGGTTGTGAGAATATAAAGGGCAGTACGCAGAAAATCAGGATAAGCGGAATAATGCGTCCACTGGAGGTAAGACGAGCATTATACTCTTTTTCCAAATAGTTGAATCGCAGTTCGTGAACACTTTGCGGGATAGTCGCATAAAGCCATCCGGCTAAGATTCCCGTTTCGTGAGGACTGCCTATGCCTATAGTACCGTTTGCAGTGAAAGTTCGCAAGCGGGAATGGTGAAGGATGCGACCGATTAAAAGCAGGACTTGGACGGCAAAAGCTTGATTAAGTAGAAGGGGACGAAGGGGCACACGTGTTTGCGAGCCTTCTTTTGCCGTACTGCCACTATCCTCTTCATCTCTTTCAGTCTTCTGAACGGCTCTTTCCACCTCATCCGTTTCGCTTTTTTCATCATCATTTTTCAGTAGTTCCGAATCTTGATTTATATCCGGTTCAGCAAGGGGCGAGCGGTGTCGCACCCTTTTTATATACAAACGCAGAAGCGGAGCTTTTCCGAGAACATAACGGAAGGAAAACAAAAAGACCCGTCCTGACCAGTTTACAGTTGCGGTTGCCTTAAAGGGCGAGGTTATATATAGACGAACTGTATAGGCCAGCGGTATGGAGAGTATTGTTACGATAAGCATTAACAGCAGTGTAATAATAATCAACAAAACCGCCATAAGACGAGCCTCCTCTTACGGTATGAAAAGTATCGGCAGAAATAAATCGGTTTAGTTGTCGGCCGTTTTTTCGTTAAAGATGCAATCTACGTTTTCCGCCTTAAAACAGCGTGAGCAGGAAATACACAGAGCCGGGTCTTGAGAACCGCTTCTCCAACGGCGAGGCAAATCGGGTTCGCGAAGTAAGGGTCGGCTTAAGGAGATAAAAGATATGTCCGTAGACTCAAGACAGGCTTCCATATCGCTTACGTTGCGAAAACCGCCGACTACGCCGACGTCGGCCTTACCTTTTAATAAAGTAGCCGCTTCTGCGGCATAAGAAGCAAAATACATGGGTTCCTTCGTGCGACGAATAGCACGAATCGGGCCTTGGCGCGGTAAAGACGCCGTATTTCCGCCACTTACTTCAATGGCATTAATTCCTGAAGATACGGCCATAGACATGACTTCCTTGCTTTCTTCAAAGGTCATGCCTCCCTCTTCCATGTAATCGGCACTGTTTAATTTAAGCCACAGGGGATAGTCAGGGCCTACGACGGCACGAGACGCCGCAATACATTCGATAAGAAAACGAGCTCGATTCTCTAAACTGCCGCCGTATTCATCGGTTCTGCGATTAAAGTAAGGCGTCAGAAATTTACTTGCCAAATAACCGTGGGCACCGTGAATTTGAATGCCGTCAAAACCGGCGTTACGAGCACGAACGACAGCCTTTGCCATATCTTGTACGAGTTGCTTTATTTCTTTTGTTTCCAATATATGCAAAGGGCCTTCCGTTGTTACCACTTTTTCTTGAATTCCGCTGGGGCTTACGGCTTTTACGGATCCTTCCGGTAACGCAATGGCGGAACCCATGGCAACTAATTGTGCCACTACTTTACCGCCGTGTTCATGTACGCAGGCAGTAAGCTTTTGTAACGGTTCGATACAATCATCCGAACTGATTCGAATTTGGCAGTGTTGATGCGGTTCCATCGGGCTGACTGCCATCATGCCCGTAATGATGATTCCGCTTCCGCCATCGGCTAAGGCAGCGTAATTTTGAAGCAGCCGCTCCGTCGGGAATCCGTTGGCATCGGCCATACCCTCAAAAGTAGCGGAACGAACGATGCGGCACTTCGCATCAATACCGCCGATTTGAGTTCTATCAAATAACATAATGATTCTCTCCTTAGACCGCAAAATTATAGCAATACGTTTATCCATTATAGCGTAAATGATTGCAAAAAGCTAATAGTATAAGGGAAAATTCATTGTAAGCACGGGAACAGCTCTTCTATGGAGGTCGGAGCCTGTAAATAAGGTATGAATTTACGAATTTTTAATGTATAATACTAAGTGTTTGATATAGTGAACATATACACTTGAAGGGATGTTGAATAGATGGCGACGGCTATGGTACTGGGAACCCAGTGGGGTGACGAAGGTAAAGGTAAGATTGTTGATTATTTGGCACAGAAAGCTGATGTGGTTATTCGTTCACAAGGCGGTAATAATGCCGGTCATACGGTGGTGGCAGACGGCCAATCCTTTGCCCTACGGCTCTTACCGTCGGGCATCTTATTTTCCGAAAAAACGTGTATCATCGGTAACGGTGTTGTTGTCAATCCGGAAGTTCTTCTCGAAGAAATTGACGGAATGGTTAAAAAAGGCGTTACGATCAGTGAGCTGGAAGTTTCAACACGGGCCCATGTTATTATGCCGTATCATATTCGCATAGATGAAGAAGACGAAAAACTGCGCGGTAATGATAAAATCGGTACGACTAAAAACGGTATAGGTCCTTGCTATGCGGATAAGATTAACCGCGTCGGTATTCGCATTGGCGACCTGATGGATCGTGACGTATTCTATCAAAAATTAAAGACAAATTTAGAATTGAAGAATCGGCTTTTTGCGACGTACTATAACTGTGAAGGCTTCGACTTTGAAGAAATTTTTACTAAATACACGGCGTTAGCCGAACGCATTCGTCCGTATGTAAAGGATACGGAATATTCGGCGAACCAGTATATTAAGGAAGGCAAGAAAGTTTTGTTTGAAGGGGCTCAGGCGACGATGCTCGATTTGGATCACGGTACGTACCCCTTCGTAACGAGTTCCAATCCTACAGCCGGCGGAGCTTGTGTCGGATCCGGCGTAGGTCCTCGTATGATGAGCAATATTATCGGCGTTGTTAAGGCTTACACGACTCGTGTCGGGGCGGGTCCTTTCCCGGCAGAGCAGAACAATAAAATCGGTGAATATCTGCGTGCAACGGGACATGAGTTCGGTACCGTAACCGGGCGTAGCCGTCGTTGCGGATGGTTCGATTCTGTCGTTGTTCGCTATGCAGCCATGCTGAACAGTCTCGACTATCTGGCAATTACGAGGTTGGATATTTTAGACGAATTGGATACAATCAACATTTGTAAAGGGTATATGTACAAGGGTCGTGAGTTGGAAGAATACCCGGAAAGCTTGAATGTACTTCAGGAAGTGGAGCCTGTTTACGAAGAATTGCCCGGCTGGAAGACGGATATTTCCGGTTGTAAGTCTTATGATGAATTACCCGAAAATGCTCGTTATTATGTAGAACGAATCAGCCAACTTGTCGGGGTTCCTTTGGGAATTGTTTCAGTAGGTCCCGACCGGTCTCAGACGATTGTGTTGCACGACGTATTTTAAGGATGCAAAAAGCATCTCTTGCAAGACGGCACAAAGTATGCCGCCGGCAAGAGATGCTTTTATTATTTTATTATTCTTCGCCGCAGGCACTGCAACCGTTACAAGAGCCGCTGCAGGAACTGCATCCTCCTTGTAATGAGCGAAGGCCGGCCAAGGCTGTTAAGGTTTTACGCGGACTGATCATGCGTCCCGGTGAGACGGTGACTCCGATTTCTTCGGACTGTAGAGAGGCTAGAATTTCGATTTGTTGTGATAAGGGGAAATCACCTTCGCCCGGGCAAATACGCCAAGCTGTTTTCAATTCATCGCGAGAATACGTGATATCAATGATTTCCGTCAATCTATTTAAAAGCGTATCCAGAGCTGCGGCAGCTGTGCAGTCGGCGAGCATGCCGGTAGCAAAATCTCCGGAAGTAAAGAATTTGTCGATGTAATCGTCAATGTCTTTGCCCAAG
>NZ_JAQCUN010000003.1:26816-28530 GCF_027685385.1 Megasphaera sp. AF13-6AC | reverse complement strand
ACCACCTTCCGACGGCCCGGAAAAAACATGCTTATTTCCGAGGCTTTACGCGGATCGGGTGGAAGGTTGTTCACGGAAAAAGACGGACAGAGACGCTACTTTATGGAAGAAAAATTCGGGCCTAAGGGAAACCTTATGCCCCGCGACGTTGTATCTCGCGAAGAATATCATGTCATCCGTAAGTGGGGAACCCCGATTTACCTGGATACGACGGTTATCCCCAAAGAGTTGTTCCGAACTTCCTTAACCGGATTCGTAGACGACTGCCGCGAATACTTCCACGTTGATCCCGAAACAACCCCTATTCCCGTACTTTACGGCATTCACTACTTTATGGGCGGCGTCTATGTAGATCCCCATCACCGCACAAACCTTCGAGGCCTGTACAGCGCCGGTGAAAATGCTTGCCAATACCACGGAGCTAACCGCCTTGGCGGCAATTCTCTCTTAGGAGCCTTCTTCGGCGGTCTGGTCGTAGCCGAGTCGATTATAGCCGACAGCGGCGCAGAAACCTCAGAAAATCTTCAAATCGAAGACATTGATCTAACGCCTTTCTTAGCTCCCTATTTGAAAAAAGAATCTCGACCGGGAGCTCACGCCGAAACGGTAACGGAATTTCAAAAAATTATGCAACAAACGCTGGCCATTTCCCGTGATGAAGAAACGCTGACAGCAGGCCTTGCCGAACTTGAAGCTTTGGAAAAGCGCTGGCACAAAGTCTACGATCCCTTTGCGGCTTTTGATGAAAATATTTTATTGGAACACCGATTTATTTTAGCCAAAGCAATGATTTTAGCTGCAAGGGAACGAAAAGAAAGTCGCGGTGCACATAATCGTAGCGACTACCCGGAACGTAACGAAGCTTACGAAAAAACACATTTATACGAATTTACGGACGGACAAATCCGTCTATCTTGGAAGAAGGAGAACGAATGATAACCGTACATATTACTCGCGGTGAGGCGGGGCATGGCGCTTCACACATAGATGTCTTTACCTATGACGGCGATATGACGATTACCGTTGCCGATTATTTAACGCTCCTCAACCGTGATAAAGCCTTGCGCACCGATGTAAACGGCAAGCTCCGGCCTCCCGTAATCTGGGACTGTGGTTGTCTCGAGGGTAAGTGCGGAGCTTGTGCCATGGTCATTAACGGCGTCCCCCGTTTGGCTTGCCGTTCATTCCTGGATAAGGTAGGTCGACGCGGTTCCATCACTATAAGGCCGCTCAGCAAATTCCCTTTAATCTGCGATTTGTCCGTAAGTAAAGATAAGATGTTCGAAACCTTAAAAAAGCGACAAATTTGGACAGAGAAAGCTGTTATCAGTGAAGACACGGAAACTCGCAATCTTATTTATAAATCCGGACAATGCCTGGAATGCGGTTGTTGCCTAGAAGTGTGTCCCAATTTTAAAGGCATCTTTGACGGGCGCGGCGATAATGCTTTTCCCGGTCCGATTTACGCAGTCGAAACCTATCGTGCCGACAGAACAAGCGATGATGACTATCACCGTCATAAGTTACACATTCTCTATAACGACTTGTTCTACGAAAACTGCGACAATTCCATGGGTTGTAAAGCCGTCTGGCCATTTCCCGTGATGAAGAAACGCTGACAGCAGGCCTTGCCGAACTTGAAGCTTTGGAAAAGCGCTGGCACAAAGTCTACGATCCCTTTGCGGCTTTTGATGAAAATATTTTATTGGAACAC
>NZ_JAQCUN010000003.1:0-26806 GCF_027685385.1 Megasphaera sp. AF13-6AC | reverse complement strand
TTTAGGATTGTATCTTCATGCTTGTAAAGCGGTGTTTTAGTGATAATCTTGCAAAGCCGCTACGTGATGGTAGCCGTCACCTTTGCCTTTGTTGGCAAAGACACGCAATACTTCGCGAGCCGTATCAAGAGACGTCAAGCAAGGAACGGCCAGTTCGACAGCCATACGCCGCAAATTAAATCCGTCTCGTTCCGGTCTTTTGCCGAAGGTCAACGTATTAACGACCAGATCGATTTTTCCGTTGCGTATCATAGTCGCAATATTTTGCCCGTCTTCATGAATTTTTTTAACGATATCTACATTTATACCATGGTCCGTAAAGTATTTCCCGGTACCTTCCGTCGCTATAATGTGATATCCCAAGCTACGGAAGCCTTCAGCCAAATGCATGGCTTCTTCCTTATCCCTGTCGGCTACGGTCAACAAGATCGTACCGCCTGCGGGAATTCTCATCTTAGCACCGTTAACAGCCTTGTACAAAGCTTCCGAATAGGTCTTTCCGATACCCATAACTTCGCCTGTCGACTTCATTTCCGGCCCTAAAGCGATTTCCGCCAGCCCGATCTTACTGAACGAGAATACAGGAGCCTTTGCCGCTACATAGTCTTTAACCGGCAAGAGACCGCTACCGTATCCCAGGTCCTTCAAAGTAACTCCCAAGGCGACACGCGTAGCAATTTCAACCATAGGTACGCGAGTTACCTTGCTAAGGAAGGGTACCGTCCGGCTCGAACGCGGATTGACTTCAATAATGTACAACTTACCGCGAGCCAACACAAACTGGATATTGACGCTTCCTTTTACTTGAAGTTCCAACGTAATCCTTGTCGTATAATCAACAATCTGATCAATCATATCCTGATCCAATTGTTGCGGCGGATAAACGGCAATGGAATCACCTGAATGAACTCCGGCCCGTTCTACCTGTTCCATAATGCCGGGAATGAATACATCCGTTCCGTCCGAAACGGCATCTACTTCCAATTCACGACCTACCATGTATTCGTCAATGAGAATCGGGTGGTCGGGTGATGCGATAACGGCTTCACGCAAATACCGCTCCAATTCACTTTCCGTATACACAATTTCCATAGCACGACCACCTAAGACATAGGACGGGCGTACGATTAAGGGAAATTCCAATTCAGAGGCAACCTTCATAGCTTCCGTGTCGCTCGTTGCGATACGTCCTGCCGGACGAGGTATATCCAACTTCGTCAAAAGATCGTCGAATTTTTCACGGTCTTCGGCTCTATCCATTCCGGCCACGGATGTACCCAATACATTAACTCCGCGAGCCGCCAAGGGGGCTGCCAAGTTAATAGCCGTCTGTCCGCCGAACTGGCAAATAACACCGACAGGCTTTTCCTTATCAATGACAGCCATGACATCTTCTACCGTCAACGGTTCAAAATACAGACTGTCCGAAGTATCAAAGTCCGTACTTACCGTTTCAGGATTGTTATTAATAATAATGCTGTTCATACCGGCCTTGCGTAAAGCCCATGCCGAGTGAACGGAACAATAGTCAAATTCTACCCCTTGCCCGATCCGAATAGGGCCGGAGCCGATAACGATAACGCTCTTATCTCCTAAGGGTTTTACTTCGTCTTCTACGGCATAAGACGAATAATAGTACGGCGTTTCCGCTTCAAATTCGGCTGAGCACGTATCAACCATCTTAAAAGTCGGCAAGATACCCGAGACCGTACGATAAGCACGTACTTCATCTTCCGTCTTCCCTACGAGACCGGCAATGACACCGTCGGGTATACTGTATTTCTTAGCGAGGCGAACATTTTCATCCGTCAGTCCTTCACGACCGAGTCTATTTTCCAAGTCGACAATATTCTTCAACTTGCGTAAGAACCACAAATCGTATCCTGTAATAAAGTGAATCTTTTCTTCGCTGATACCCATGCGTAAAGCCTGGGTAACTACGAAAATACGTTCATCATCCTGTCGCTGTAACAGTTCAACAATATCGATGAGCGACTTTGTTTCCAAGGACTTCAGTCGCAGGTAATCAACGCCGATTTCCAAAGACCGTACCGCCTTCAATATAGCGCCTTCAAAAGTTCGATCAATAGCCATGACTTCGCCGGTTGCCTTCATTTGCGTTCCCAGGGTACGGTCGGCAAGAGCAAATTTTTCAAAAGGCCAGCGCGGGAACTTAATAACACAATAATCCAATGTCGGTTCAAAGCAGGCCATGGTTTTACCCGTAACGGCATTGGGAATTTCATCCAACGTCAGACCGGTAGCCACCTTAGCCGCTACTTTCGCAATGGGATATCCGGTAGCTTTGGAAGCCAGTGCGGATGAACGGCTGACACGCGGGTTTACTTCAATTACATAATACCGATTACTGTTCGGATCGAGGGCATACTGTACATTACAACCGCCTTCGATTTTCAAACGGCGAATAATATCGACCGATGCGGTGCGTAAGAGTTGATACTGCAAGTCATTCAACGTCTGACTGGGCGCTACAACAATGGAATCCCCTGTATGCACGCCCACGGGGTCGATATTTTCCATGTTACAAATAATGACGCAGTTATCCGCCTTGTCGCGCATAACTTCGTATTCAACTTCTTTCCAGCCGGCTACAGAGCGTTCGACGAGAATTTGATGAATAGGGCTGAGTTTGATGCCGCGCGTAGCAATCATGAACAATTCATCTTCATCGTGAGCAATACCGCCGCCCGTACCGCCCAGGGTATAGGCCGGTCGCACGATAACGGGATACCCGATGGAGTTGGCAAAATCGACGGATTCTTGAACATTTTCAAAAATATCGCTTTCCGGAACAGGTTGATTGATATCCTTCATTGCCTTTTTGAATAATTCACGATCTTCCGCTTCTTCAATGGCACTAAGCTTTGTCCCCAACAGTTTAACACCGTATTTTTCAAGCACACCGTTTTCAGCCAGTTCAATGGCCATATTAAGGCCTACCTGCCCGCCTAGAGTTGCTAAAAGACCGTCGGGACGTTCTTTTTCAATAACTTCCGCTACGTAGTCAAGCGTAATCGGTTCAATATACACTCTGTCGGCAATATCTTCATCCGTCATAATCGTCGCCGGATTACTGTTAATCAAGACAACTTCCAAGCCTTCTTCTTTCAAAGCTCGGCAGGCCTGAGTTCCTGCATAGTCAAATTCAGCCGCCTGCCCGATGATAATCGGCCCCGAGCCGATTACGAGAACCTTCTTTAATGCTTCAGCCATCTTATTTGCCCTCCATCATCTTGACGAATTGTTTAAACAAGTACAGGTTATCCGTCGGTCCCGGTGAGGCTTCGGGATGATATTGTACACAAAACATCTGTTTTTCCGGAATCGCGAATCCTTCCAGCGTATTATCGTGCAAGTTACGGTGCGTAATAATCGCTTCAGGAGGTAATGTTTTTTCATCAATAATATAGCCGTGATTCTGCGATGTAATGTAGACCCTACCGCTTTGCTGGTCTTTCACCGGGTGATTGGAGCCTCTGTGACCGAAAGCCAGTTTTTTAGCCTTACCGCCTAAAGCCAATCCCAACAGCTGAAGTCCCATGCAAATACCGAAAATAGGCTTTTGACCGATGAGTTTTTTTACTTCCGCCACCATTTCCGGCACATCTTCCGGATCTCCCGGCCCGTTGGAAAGAAAGATCCCGTCAGGATTCAGAGCCAGTATTTCTTCCGCCGACGTATGGCACGGCAATACGGTAATAGAGCAATCATTTTTGATGAGTTCCCGTAAAATATTTTCCTTCGCGCCGTAGTCCATAACGGCCACGTGGTATTTTCCTTTACCGCGCTTCTTTACTTTACGCGTCGACACTTGCTCAATAACATCTTTATCGAGTTCCGTCGACATCAGTTCTTTAATTTCTTCTTCGCTCATCGTTTCCGGTACGATAACGCCCTTCATAACACCATGGTTACGAATAACACGAGTAACGGCTCGCGTATCTACATCATAAATGCAGGGGATGTGATGAGTCATAATAAAGGTAGCTAACGGGCCTTCATTCTGCCAATTACTGGGAGAGTCACATAGTTCGCTGAGTACAAAGCCCTTTGCATAAGGGCGATCGGCCTGTTCTATTTCATGGAAAAGTCCGTAATTACCGATAAGCGGATATGTCATAGTAATAATCTGTCCGGCATAAGACGGATCTGTAAATGTTTCCTGATACCCCGTCATACCCGTATTAAATACAACTTCACCTACGGCCGGTTCTGCCGTAAGCATCTTACCGTAAAACCGTTCACCGCTTTCTAATATGAGGATTCCTTTCATCACTCTATACCTCCCCGTCTTTCATGACTATCTTGCCGTCAACAATAGTCGCAACGGCCTTTCCCTTGAGAATCATGTCTTCAAAAGGCGTAGATTTACCTTTTGAATAAAACTTATCGGAGTCGACGGTCCATTCTTTATTTAAGTCCATAATAGTCAAGTCCGCCGTTTTTCCGACTGCCACATTACCGGCATCTACGCCGAGTAAGGCGGCAGGGCTCGAAGTCATAGTTCGAATCAGAGTCATTAAGTCGACAGTCCCCGTATGATACAAGTAGGTAAGTACTGTACCGAGTGAAGTTTCCAACCCGACAAAGCCGCTCGGAGCCAAGGAAAATTCACAGTCTTTTTCTTCAATTGTGTGTGGAGCATGATCTGTCACAATGGCATCAATAGTTCCGTCCACGAGTCCTTCAACCACGGCCTTTCTATGTTCTTCCGACCGCAAGGGCGGATTCACTTTAAACCGCGGATCATAAGATCTCAAGGCTTCATCCGTCAAAATCATATGTTGAGGTGTCGCCTCGGCCGTAACCTTCAGTCCCTTTGCCTTGGCTTGTCGTACCATTTGGACAGCATTTTTCGTACTGATATGAGCAATATGAACAGCCGTACCCGTTGCTTCCGCTAAAAGAATATCTCTGGCTACGGCAATGTCTTCAGCCACGGCCGGACGGCCCTTAAGTCCCAATTCGTGAGAAACAACCCCTTCATGCATATGCCCGCCTTCGATGAGATCCGCATCTTCGCAATGATCGATGACAATTTTACCGAACATGCCTGCGTATTCCATAGCTTTTCGCATAAAATCGCAATTTTGTACATAACGGCCGTCATCGGAAAAAGCGACAACACCCGCCTTAGACATACCGCCCATAGATGATAATTCCTTGCCTTCCAACCCTTTGGATAAAGACCCGATAATATCGACTTTGACGACCCCTTCATCAGCAATTTTATACTTCAAACCGTCGACGATAATAGCACTGTCAATGACGGGCTTTGTATTTGGCATAGTAGCGACACGTGTAAAACCGCCGGCAGCAGCCGCCTTAGTGCCGCTTTCAATCGTTTCTTTCGCCGACTGTCCGGGCTGCCGCAAATGCACATGCATATCAATCAATCCGGGTGTAACCACCAATCCCGTCGCATCCAAAATGTCTGCATCCTGAATGTCCACATCCGGACCTATGGCCGTTATCTTCGTACCGTCTATGCGAATGTCGCAAATTTTATCTTCTCCCGTTGCCGGATTGATTAACCGACCGTTCTTAACGACTAATGCCACTTTCATCGCCTCCTATAATGGTCAGGTACAAGACCGCCATACGTACGCACACACCGTTTTTAACCTGTTCTTGAATAGACGACTGTTCCCAGTAGCACACGTCGGGTTCGATTTCCAGCCCCCGATTCATCGGTCCGGGATGAAGAACCAACACGTCTTTTTTCGCCTGCTCCAAACGCTTCCGATTAATGCCGTAAAGGGATGTATATTCACCCGTACCGGGGAAGAAGCCCACGCCTTGGCGTTCCTTTTGAATACGCAATACGTTAACTACATCCGCCCCTTCTAAAGCCTCGTCCAAATTATAATGAACGCTTACACCCATGCTGGCCAATTCGGGTTGCAGTAAGGTGCGCGGACCGACAAGGTGAACATCAGCTCCCAAAGTTTTTAAACCGTAAATCCCCGAGCGTGCTACACGACTATGGTCTATATCGCCGACAATGACTACTTTAAGGCCCTTAATACCGCCCTTTACCTCATTAATCGTGTACATATCAAGAAGGGCCTGAGTCGGGTGTTCATGGGCTCCGTCACCGGCATTGACAATAACCGGATCAACGTAAGAGTCAGCCAATCGCGGCGACCCTTCCATCTTATGACGCATAACAATGGCATCTACGCCCATAGCCGTTACGGTCAACAAGGTATCACGGAAACTTTCACCCTTTACAATGGAGCTGCCGCTGGGTGTGAAGTTGATAACATCGGCGTCCAGATACTTCGCCGCCATTTCAAAGGATCCGCGCGTACGCGTACTCGGTTCCCAGAACATGTTCACTACCGATTTGCCGTGCAGCAGAGGCAACTTCTTATCTCCGCTGTTTACAATATCCTTCATCTTACGGGCAGAGCGCAAAATCAGTTCAATATTTTCCTTCGTTACTCCCTGTAATCCGAGTAAACTCTTTCCTTTCAAGTCGGCCACGAGCTCCTCCTTTGTGTAAAAAAAAGACCCTTGCCGGAGGCAAAGGTCATATTATGCGCACAACAAAAACACATCCCTTTTTAGCCTCTCCGGACTATATTAAAGGTGCTAATCTATTTTCAGCGAATACGTCGGCCTCACGGGACCGCCTCATATCCTCTATTATTTTATATATGTAAGCGATCAAAGTCAAGAAAAACATATGACACAAAAGAGTGGAAAGGCCTTTCTCCGACTGTGCCGAACAGCCTAACACTCTCTTATACACTTCTTTGTCCTATTCAACAGATATGCTCATCCCGTCACCTTCTTTTGCGCAACAATTAAAAACACAGTTGCAATAATTAATACCAGACCTACGATTTCGGCAAAGGTAAAGACCGTTCCCAAAAGAAGGGCCGAACAAAGAGCCGAAGACACGGGTTCAACCGTAGCAATTAACGTTGTATTGAGAGGCCCGATATCCCGCACACCTTGTAAGAACAGCACGTACGTTAAGACAGTGCCGAACAAAACGATTCCGAAAAAAGCCAGCCAGCCGGCAAGATCCAAATGAGGCATACCTTCCCAAGGACGGTAAAGTAAAGACAAGAAAATCCCGCCTGTCAACATACCTATGGCATTAACGACTACACTCCCCCACTTGCGCACGGGTTTAATAGATAAAAGGGTGTAGACGACGCAACTGACCGCATCGAGAAGACCCCAAATTAAGGCTCGCGGAGACAAAACAAGTTCCGTTATACGTCCGTGTGTAGCTATAAGAACCACACCGATAAAAGCTAAGATGACGGAGAGAACCTCCCGACTGTACGGAAATCGGCGCCTTTGCAGGCAGACCAATACGGCCATCATGACGACGCATAATGTCTGCAATACCGTAGCTGTTCCCGCATTGGAATAGGAGATACTGAAAAAGTATGATAACTGATTCAGCATGAGTCCGAAAATCCCGTATATAAAAACAGTTATTAACTCTTTAGGGTGTCGAACAACAATACCCAAAGAGCGTATTTGTCTTAAAGAAAGTATGAAAAATACGATTCCCGCACAAGTCATGCGCACTCCGGTCAGCCAAAAAGGGGAGGCGTCGTATACAGACAGCAGAAACTGCCCTGCTACGCCCGAAAGTCCCCAAATGATTCCTCCCAGGGCCGCACACCAGTAACCGCGGGTAGTATTAGCTAAGGTCTTCACTGTGTTCCCCTTTCTTAAAAAAAATGCAGTAACCGCATGGCGATTACTGCATTACTATAACAAATCCTCAACGCTCCGGTCAAAACAAAGACGTCGCCTTATCGGCTATTTCCGGTAACCCTGTCGGCACCGGCTGTATAAGCCAGAAAATCAAAATGACCAAGACAGTCATACCCAGGGCCAAGTAAGAAAACTTACCGCTCTTACCGTAGTCATAAACACCTAAGAAACGAATGGTCAGTGCCGCTCCGATAGTAAGAAACAGAGACCCGGCCGAAAAATACGAATATACGCCGTAGCCCGCAAGCAATGCTATGACGGCAGCGCTGTACATGACAATAGGATAAACCTGCGATAACGCCGATTCTTTTTGCCGCTTCATAGCTCCAAACCAATCATCGGCAATAATACCGGTCAATCCGGAAATAAATGCGGAGCCGTACATGAGATAGTCCCACATTCCCGTATAAGCTCTGCGATTGGATGATGCGGCCATAATAATGACAAAAACCAGGGCCGCCGCTCCTGCCAGGATATAGTAATATTTTTCCGGAAACCACTGTACAAGCAAGAGACCGATAATCATGAGTACCGACGCCCCGAACGTCATAAACACGATATGTCGTGCAGACGGACGTTTCTTAACATCCATCGCCTTATAAACCTTGGCAAACGATTCAGCCAAAAACAACGCAATAAAAATAATGATACCTACAAAGGGATTGAAGGTCGCTAATGCCAACGTAACAATAACGGGTATGAGCATCTTGGCACCCGGAAAAAAGGTAAGGTCTTTAATCCCCAAAATATGCTGCTGCGTATACACCGTAAAGTACGTGAACGGGTTGAATACGAGCATAGACATGACCGCTTCCACCGGCGTAGCTCCGATATAAAGTAAGGCGAAAAGGACGGTCATGCTAAGGTTCATACCTGTAAACCGTGCCACGACGGCGGCTACAATGCCGGCGTCAAAATACGGTAATAAAGTCCAAATATTATCCAACATCAACTGGTCTTCCCTTCTATTTTAAGTGATGGCTGCCACGTTCCGTCATGGGAACGCCTTCTTTACATAAAGGGCAAGTCTCCGGTTCATACGTAGGAACTTCCAAGTTCAACAAAGCTTGTACATCTTCTTTGGGCACGCCGAATTCAGCCTTCCCGCCGCTACGATCCACCAAAAGACCTACCCCGACAATTTCTCCTCCTGCAGCCTTGACTACATCGACTACTTCCTGAACGGATCCGCCGGTAGTCACAATATCCTCGACAATCAGGACGCGTTCGCCCGGTTTAATGCAAAAACCGCGACGCAGGGTCATCTTTCCCTTTTCCCGCTCCGTAAAAATAGCTCGAGTGCCCAAAGCCTTCCCCACTTCATGGGCTAACAAGATACCGCCCGTCATAGGCCCCATAACAGTCTGTACGCCCTTATTTTTAAAACGTTCAGCCAGTTCTTTACACAGCTTTTCCGTATATTCGGGATGCTGCAAAACATTAAACTTTTCTACATATAAAGGGCTGTGTAATCCCGACGTAAGTAAAAAATGCCCTTCCAACACAGCCTCGGTTTCTACTAAAAGTTGTCGTACCTGTTCTTGAGTTAACATCTTATACCTCCCTGATTTCTTCCACTATGGCACGAGCCGCTTCTTGCGGATCGGCAGCCTTGGTAATAGGACGACCTATGACTAGATGAGTAGCCCCGTTTTGGACGGCTTCTTTCGGAGTCGTTACACGCTTTTGATCATCCGATTGTGCAAAAGAAGGACGAATACCCGGTGTTACGATTAAAAAGTCCGGCCCGTTGAGACGGCGAATCTCAGCCGCTTCATGCGGTGATGAAACGGTACCGTCCATACCGGCTGCCTTGGCCGCCGCCGCCATGGTCAATACCGATTGACTAATACTGTTCGTATGTCCCAACTTCTGCCACTCATCGGCATCAATGCTCGTGAGTACCGTAACTGCCAACAACTTCGGACGTATTATGGACAAGTGCTCCGCTTCATCAGCCACCGCTTCCGCCGCCGCATTCAACATGGCATGGCCACCGCTGCCGTGCAGAGTCATCAAATCGGCTCCCAACCCGGTCAAAGCCCGAACGGCTTGTGCCGCCGTATTGGGAATATCATGAATTTTTAAATCCAAAAAGACTTGCTTTCCTTCAGCTTTAAGCCAACGCACCGTATCGGGCCCGGCACTGTAAAAAAGCTCCATTCCCACCTTATAAAATGAAACGCTGTCTCCCAATTTGTACACCAGTCGTTTCATATCATCGAGCGTATGAACATCCAGGGCTGCAATAATGCGATTATCCGCCATCCGAACCATCCCTTCACACAAAAAGACACTATCATACATAATCTTATAAATTATGGCACGGTGTCGAACGTCTGTCAAACATATACCGCTTAAACATGCACCTTGCAGGACCACTCTGTCACTTGCAATTTAATAACCCCGACACTCTTTAAGGCCTCTTCGGGTATTGACCAGCCTGCTTTTCCCGTCACTTGTTGCATGAGAAGTTCCAAGGCATCGTACTTCTCTCGACTGTCCCCTACGACAGACACATTTCCCTTCCCCATAAGTGAGGCAAAGGCATATGAGTGTCCGCATGCTTTTTCGGCAGGCAACAGTTTATGTCGTGTATCCATTTCAAAGGATGCTCGTAAAGAACGATTCACAAGGTCTATTTTCTTCCCCTGTGCCGCACCGTGAAAATAAAAGACACCGAAATCGCCTTCTTCTACGAAAGCAAAATTAAGCGGTACCGAATAAGCCAATCCGTCATCATCTATAAGTCCCAAACGACAACAATCGGCTGCGGCAATAATATTTATAATTTCTTCTCTTCTCGTTTCTTCCCTGTCCCTGCGCCTCATAAAATCCCCCTGAAGTATTGCCCATTCCTATATTTTTACTATAGCACAGGTTATATGAAATATAAAACGCCCTGTCTGCATACATTTGCAAACAGGGCCTTATTGCCGACTTACTTAATGTGAATTATGTTTTTCTTTTCTTCCGGTTCATCTTTTTCTTTAGGCAAAGATACTTTCAGGACACCGTCTTCAAAAGATGCTTCCGTAGACTTTCTATCAATATGCGGGATCAACAACCGCCGCGAGAAGGTCTGTGCGGTCCGTTCTCGATATACATATTTTTTAGCTTCATCCGACTGTTGTTCATCTTTATGAGATGCCGTGACTACAAGAATCGGGTCATCATAGGTCAATTCAATGTCATCTTTAGTCATACCCGGCAAATCAACCGTCAATTCATATCTGTCACCCTTATCTTCCAAGTCTATCTTCGGCATACTGAGCGGTGATGCTGTACGTGTTACATCTGTAAAGAAAGTATTCCATACATCTTCAGGAAATAAAAAATTATCATTATTTACAATAGGAAATAAACTTCTCATAGCAATCCCTTCTTTGTTCTTTTGACTTTTTATTGTGTAGTAAATCTTTTTTCTTCCTACAATCACACTATACTCTTCATTAGCACTCATGTCAATAGAGTGCTAATAGCTTTTTTCATTTATTCCTATTATATTTTTTATGCTATAATAAAAAACATTATGAAACGGCAAGAAAGGACCTGTACATGGCGGCAATTAAAATACAAAACTTAGAAAAAACTTTCGGCATACGCACTATCTTCAAAAACGTATCCTTCGAGTTAAAGCGCGGTGAACGACTGGCTCTTATCGGAGCAAACGGAGCCGGGAAAACGACGCTCATAAAATGTCTCATTGGCGAAGAAGATTACACGGACGGAGCCGTTATCATTCCCTACGGTGAAACTATCGGTTATTTAAAACAAGATGTGACCTCTACAGATGAGGCAACCTTAGGAGAGACGATAGACATGGCTTGGTCCGACTTACATGATACGGAAACGAGCCTGCGAGAAACGGAAAAAGCTATGCAGATGAGTCCGAATGATGAAGAGCTGCAAATGCGTTATGCCCGTTTGCAAGAACGTTTCGAAATGCTCGGCGGTTTTTCATACGAAGCGACAACCAGAAAAATCATAGCCGGGCTGGGCTTCGGGCAAGATGACTTGAATCGCCCTTTTCAAAGTTTCTCGGGCGGACAAAAAACGCGTATCAACTTAGCCAAAGCCCTAGTACGTCATCCTTCGTGTCTCATTTTGGACGAACCGACCAATCACTTGGACACTGCCATGTTGGAATGGCTCGAAACCTATCTACTTTCTTATGACGGTGCTATTCTCATAGTTTCTCATGATCGCTACTTTCTGGACAGAGTGGCAACAAACGTGCTAGAACTTGAAAACGGCACGACAACGCTATACAAAGGAAATTATTCCCGCTACATGTCTCAACGAAATGAAAGACGCAAATCTTTACAACGGGCCTATGACAAGCAACAGGAGAAAATCAAAGAAACGGAAGCCTACATCCGTAAGTACAAAGCAGGCATTAAATCGAAGCAGGCACGCGGACGTCAATCACAACTCAACCGTTTAGAACGAATCGACAAGCTATACGAAGGCGATACATTGCACTTTGATTTTGCTCCTGCCGAAGAGTGCGGCCAAAAAGTTCTCGTCGTCGATGATATATGCGGCGGCTTTACGGACAAGGAATTATTCAGTCATCTTTCCTTTCTAATACGTCGTGGCGAATCAACATCTCTTATCGGCCCCAACGGGACGGGTAAAACCACCCTGTTAAAAATGATCATAGGAGAAAAGGAGCCGACCCAAGGTCATATTACCTTAGGAAGTCGTGTGCATATCGGTTATTTCGCTCAAGAACATACGGAGCTCCATAGTCACTTGACAGTATTGGAAGAACTTATGGCGGACTATACGATGAACGAAGAACAGGCGCGCTCTCTTTTGGGACGTTTTCTCTTCCGCGGCGATGATGTTTTTACATCCGTAGACTCTCTGAGTGGCGGGGAACAAGCTCGTCTGGCTTTGTTAAAGCTCTTACTCTCGGGCCCGAACTTTCTCATTCTCGATGAACCGACCAATCACCTCGATATTCCGACTCGCGAGATTTTGGAAGATGCCTTACTCGACTTCGGCGGCACGTATCTCATCGTTTCTCACGATCGATACTTCTTAGATAAAATTACAACTCGAACGCTGTCACTTGAAAACAAACAAGTTAAGGATTTTGCTGGAAATTACTCATACTACAAGGAGAAAGAAGCAGAGCTGCTGGCACTTCAGGCAGAAAAAAAAGGGTTCGAAAACACCGTTCGGGAAGATAAAAAAGTCTCCAATGTCGTTGCGGTTACCGTTCCCTCTACTGACCGGGCACGCAAAACACACCCGATCAATCTTAAGCAGTTGGAAGAAATTGAAATGAAAATCGCCGAATTGGAAGCGACGCTGAAAATGTATGAAGTGCAAATGAATACAGCTTCCCCTGAAGAGCTGACGGACTTAAACACGGTTTATTCCGAAACGGAAAAGGCCTTGCAAACAGCTTACGAGAAATGGGAAAAGTTAGCTCAATAGCCCTTGCCATTTCAAGTGTTTCATGATATATTGTATTTGTTGTGAAACACATGGGGGTGTAGCTCAGCTGGGAGAGCACCTGCCTTGCAAGCAGGGGGTCAGGAGTTCGATTCTCCTCATCTCCACCATATAAAAAAAGAGTTCGACAATCAGTCGAACTCTTTTTTTATTATCTGCTCTTGTTTACAACTTCTATGACCTTGTTTCGCCTTCTTTTTAGCTTGTTCCAAGGCCCGCACGTCGCCGGCATACTTAGACAGAACAACAAACGTACAAATTGCAATAAACCATACTGCATAGGTATCAAAAAAATGAACAAAAGCTGCGGCGATCAAGGCTCCGGCAACAAAGCTGCTGACCATGATGCTGTAGTTTACGGCTTGCCGCTTCATCTTGTCATGCTTATAATCATGTCGCCAATGATGATACCAGGATATCAGCATGCGTTGATAGTTCCCTGATGTCATAAATAAAGAATACGGTTCCGACTCAATCTGAATGCCTCTAAAGGATATCATAACAATACCTGCCGTATACGCCAACAAGGCTACCCAAACAATGGCATGGCATGATATGACGGGAAGAATTAAAGTGACAACCAAAAAAGGACAAATATTCCAAGCTCGCCAGTAAGGTGTCTTTTCCCAGCGTTCCACAATCATACCGGTCCAAAAGCCGAGGGTAAAAAAGAGAACCGACAGACAACGAATGGCCACTCCTTCCATATTTCCATATTGAATATCCGAAATAAGAAAGATTATATTACCTGTTTGTAAAGCCACAAGAGTCCCGAACTTAAGCTGGCAATATACGTCAAGAGCCCCGCCGATAATTCCGAATAAGACGGCTATAATCCTCCTGTGATGAGGCAAAAAAATAACGTTATTCATAGAAAGTCCCTTCCGAGTTTATTGGGTACAGTCCGTACTTTCGGACAGTCTATAAATCCCATACTTCAATGCCTGTTTGCGGATCCTGCTTTCTTCCAATAACAAAGCCTTCCGTCACGTCCATGACGATTTCGCCGGTGTAACAAATACGGGCCCATTCCAAATGACCGCCGAAATTCTTTACTTCACCGTCATCGTCCAGATAGGCAAACATGGCATGTGCATGCGTATGTAGGCTACCGTCCTTCATGGTTGTTACATTCCCGATAAGAGAGGTCATTTCAAACATGCCCTCTTTTTTATGGTCAAGAAAATCATGTTTTTCTTCAATATACGTGCCTACCGTAATCTTATCACAGGCACCGATCCCGTTAAACACGGCTGATTGGATGCCTTCTTTCATGCAAACGGACGTAAGCGAAGCAATTACTTCGTCATCCTTATCCAGCCTTATATAAATACGCTGTCCCGCTTTTTTGTAATCCATGGTTCTACTTCCTATCTGATAAAATTCGTATATATTTTCTGCGGCGTTTGCGGCACTTCAACACCGGCTTTCTTACCTGCTTCCACACAGCGGAGCGCCCACACCATATTGGTTCCCAGGACCTGCATGATTTGAAGACCTTCCGCATCCTGTCTTACTTCATCAGGCGTATTTCCGTGTACCATATTCCAATAGTTGGATGAAACGATGAGACTTTCATGATAAGCTAAATACTTGTACAAAACATCGAGAGTAGCACTGGTGCCGGCTCTACGTGCCGACGCTATGGCTGCCGCCGGTTTGTGACGTAAATAGTTACCGCCTACAGCCGACAACATATCCATAAAAGTCACCATTTCTCCCGAGGGCGATGCCCAGTAAACAGGGGACCCGATAACAACTCCGTCCGCTTCCTTCAGTTTTTCCGCCGCTTCCGATACGACAGCCTTATCCGGCACGGCATGCACGATTTCCGTGTCAATTCCTTCTTTATTCAATACATCGGCAACTTCTTGCAAAGCCGTATAAGTACATCCGTTTTTACGACGACTGCCGTTTAATAATAACACTCTCATATATATCTCCCCTGTATATAGTTTATATATTATGTTTGATTATAGCCCTGCCAAGCCTTATTGGCAATGAAAAAGCGGAAGAGTTCAACTCTTCCGCTTTTATCTTTATTGTTCCAAAGACTTTACAAAATCCCGGCCAAATTGTATACACAGCTTTCGTGATTCTTCGTCAGGGACCCACATAACCTTCAAGTCATCGGCAATAACCCGAAAACCTCCGGCTTCCAAATGTTCATGAATTTGCTTCGGTGATTCGCCGGTCCACCCGTATGAACCGAAGGCGGCGGCCTTCTTATTTTTAAACTTCAGCCCTTTCAGCATTTCCAAAATACCGCCGATAGAATACATAAACCCGTAATTAACGGTGGGAGAACCGACAAGAACAGCCTTTGATTTAAATACTTCCGTACAGATATCATTTTTATCTGCCTTAGATGAATTCATCAACTTTACCGTTACTGTCGGATCGGCCTCACGAATGCCCGCGGCAATACATTCAGCCATACGTCGAGTTGAATTCCACATGGTATCATAAATCAACGTAATTTGATTTTCCTGATAAGCGTCGGCCCATTTTTGATACATTTCGACGATTTCCAAAGGATTGTTTCGCCAAATAACCCCGTGACTGGGACAAATCATCTTAACCGGCACATTCATATCCAAAATTTCTTTAATTTTTCTCGTCACCATAGGACTGTAAAGATTCAAAATATTAGCATAATACTTCATGGCTTCATGAAAGAGTTCTCCCTGGTCCACCTTGTCGTTATACAATGATTCGCTGGCAAAATGTTGTCCAAAGCCGTCATTACTGAAAAGAATTTCCTCACCGGTCATATATGTAAACATCGTATCGGGCCAGTGCAGCATGGGGGCTTCAATGAAGACAAGCTTACTGTCGCCCAAATCAAGGGTATCTCCCGTCTTTACCGTAACAAAATTCCAATCCTGATGGTAATGTCCGCGAATAATGGCCTCACCCTTTTTCGTACAATAAATAGGGGTATCAGGTATTTCCGCCATAAGTAAAGGCAACGCACCGCTATGGTCGCTTTCATTATGATTCATGACAATGTAATCGATGTCTTTTAAATCGATTTCTTCCTTTAACCGTTCGACAAATTCTCGATCGTACGGGCCCCAGACAGTATCCATAAGAACAGTCTTCTTATCGCGAATTAAATACGAGTTATACGATGAACCCTTATCTGTCGAATATTCCTTGCCGTGAAAGTAAACCAATTCCCAGTCGACCTTGCCGACCCATGTAACCTTATTCGTAATCCTTTTAACCATATCGTTCCCTCCTTACAACAACTTATTTCCTTATTATATCTTTATTATATTCTTTATTCTTTTCTATAGACGTTGTTTTTGTAACAAGAACCTTGCCGACGTATCACTTATCGACAAGGCTCTTTCTTACCACTCTTTATATGTATGTTCAAAAATATATCCTTGACGATAGGCTGCCAAGAGGCATTTCAAATCTTCTATCATTTGCAGGATTTTCTTACCCGTATCCGTATCCCCGATCATAACTCGTTTCGGTTCCAATTCTACTTGAACCGATTCGGATAAAATATCGGAATTGGACGACAGTACCGATTCTACATCTCGGAAAGGATAGTGAGCCTTTAGTCGCAACCCGTGGGAATTAAAAATCAGTGTATAGCCGGCAATACCCGTAGACCCCTGATACGCCTTACAAAAACCGCCGTCTATACAAATCCCCTTACCGCCGGCGCGTACAGGGTTTTCCCCTTTTTTCACCTTAACCGGCGTATGACCGTTGATAATATGTCCTTGCGGCGAGTCGATGCCGAACTCATGTAAAATACGAACACAATCTGTTTCAATACGATTTAACGTATAGTAAGGGTTTTGCGGTTCCTTCCACGTCGACTCATCGGAAATATAACTTCGTTCCAACGTCTTTACAATACGTCCCGACATAGGAGAATCGTAACCGCACCATAAATACCACATAAAGTCCAAACTATCCCGGTCGCGCTTTTCAAAAGCTCTCCGCGCCATTAAGTCGGCTTTATCCATAAATTCTCGACCCTTATACCCCTTACCGTCTACAAATACTTCCGTAAAACTACCGTCTTCGTTCATTGGAATACCTCCATGAAAAAGGAGGTTCCCGTTGTATGTACGGTAAACAGACCCGTGGCTGTAGAAAAAACGCATGTGTCGCTGCAATCGCTCACTGTTCAGAAATTCTCGCTTAATTTCATTTAAAAGCCGCTCTTCACCTTCACTGAGCCGATACGGGTCCTTGCGATCGACAGTGGGAAAATCCGTCGTCGTCAATTCATATGTGCCTGAGGGTAAGGTTACCTTACCGCCGTCAAAGTCGAAATCTTTAAAAATGAGGCGGTCGTTCATACCATACTCGGGATGGCGCATAATCGTCTGCCCTTCCAACTTGCACAGCATAACATTAATAGCTTTTACCATCGGGTCCAATCCGTCTTCGGCCGTGTAGTTTTCCAAGGCAAAGAGAGCCAAAGAACGCAAGCTGATTCCGTAACCGTTTTCCAAAATTTCCAAGTTATGATAGCGTACATTATTTCTTAATACGTTGATAATGCACGCTTCATCACCGGCAGCGGCCCCCATCCACAAGATATCGTGATTCCCCCATTGAATATCGAGAGAATGGTGCCCCATCAGCTCATCCATAATTCTGTCGGCATGAGGCCCGCGGTCATAAATATCCCCTATAATATGCAGGTGATCCACAGCCAGACGTTTTATTAAATCCGTCAAAGCATAGACAAAATCTCGTGAGCTTCCGGTCTCTAATATGGAATCAATAATTTTAGAATGATAGACGTGACGATTCTTATCTTCATCCGGTTGAGCATGCAAGAGCTCGTCAATAACAAAGCGGAAACTTTCGGGCATGGCCTTACGCACCTTGGAACGCGTGTATTTAGATGACAATAACTTCGCCAACCGCAACAAATGATGCAAGGTCGTACGCGCCCATTTGTCATTCACAAGGCCGGCTTCCGTCATGGCATCCAACTTTTCTTTCGGATAGTAAATAAGGGTCAATAAATCGTCCTGATCTTCTTTGGGCAAAGAATTCTTAAAAATCATCTCTACCTTTTCTCGAATAACGCCGGAACAATTGTTAAGAATATGCAAAAACGCTTCATACTCACCGTGCAGATCACTCATGAAGTGCTCCGTCCCCTTAGGCAGGTTGACGATGGCCTGCAGGTTAATAATTTCCGTAAACGTAGCCGCCTGGTTCGGATAGTCTTTCGATAAAAGTTCCAAATACCGTAAATATTCAGGTGAATAACTGCCCTCTCGCTTCATAGACAACACACCTTCCCTGTATTTCGCACATTAACATTTATAATGCCTGACAATATGAATTATACCTTGTTATTATACCATAGATTACCTGTTTTTCCCCATGAAAAAGGAGCCTTCCGCCCATATCGTGCGGGAGACTCCTAAAGGAATGACCCTATCTTATTTTCCCATATGCTTCATGACTTCCTGCATTTCTTCAGGACTCATAGATTGCATGGCTTCCGTCATCATCTTCATGGCTTCAGGTGTCGGCCCGGCTCCCGATGACTTGGCTTTTTTCATGGCGGCAATAATCTTTTCTACCTTTTCACTGACAGCTTTCGTTTCCGCACCGTCTTGTGCCGCCACTCCTTGAAGTGACATGCTTTCAACTCCTTTAACCAAATACTGAATGCATTCGACCGTCGTCTGGGCCAAATTCACTTGCCAAAACTCTCCGGCTGTCGTCAGCTTATAAAGCACGCCGTTATTTTCTACAAGTCCTTGCTTTTCCCATAAATCATAGAGCCACTTTAAGTCGGATAAGCGAGGATCTTCCCCGACCAGCAAGTCTACATTAAAGTAGCCTTGTTCAATTTGTGCTAACGTTTTATTTACCAAAGGCTGAATATCCGATTCTTTTACTAAAGCCATAAAAGGTTTCTTTTTTTCCTCTACAGCCGTTGCATACGTGTCGAGAGTTCTATAGAGCATGGTCGAATGACCGTCCACACGACCGCCGGCACCGCTACCGAAAGGAAACATGGTAACTCCCGTTTTGGCCAATGTATTATACAAACTCCGTTCCCTGTTGGTCTTAGCCCAATGGGCGGCACTGAGCCGACGACAATTGCGTTTCATCAAATATTCTCGCCCAAACGCGAACATGCGAGCCTGTTCTTTCGTCGTAGCCGCCGGGTCCAAAGCGCCTGCCTGAATACGCTTAGCCAAATCGCTGTTATCGTATACATTGAGCTGATATAAGTCAGCCCCGTCAGCAGCTGACGTCATAAGACATTCCAAGTCATCACGCCATACGTCCATGGACTGAGACGGCAACCCGTAAATCAAGTCGATAATGACAACGCACTGATTGTAAGCCTGAAGTTCTTCTAAGCGTCGCAAAACAGTGTCTTTATCATCCAGACGTCCCACTTGACGTCGAACTTTCGTATTAAAAGACTGGACGCCTAAGGACATGCGATTCACACCTTCAGCCATCCACACATCCATCTTTTCAGGAACCAAATCATGAATTCGACCTTCTAACGTTAATTCATAATCATTGGCTAAAGGCAAGCAGGTACGAATAGCCCGTAAAAGACGTTCTGCATTTTGTGCCGACAGTGAAGTCGGTGTCCCGCCGCCGATAAAAACGGAATGAATTAACCCGTTTTTTAATCGCGGCTCATGGCATTCTCTTTCCAAATCCTTTATCAAAGAGTCCACGTATGCATCTTCAACAGCCTGATCCGTTCCATTTTGGAAAAAAGCACAATACAGGCACTTGGTCTTGCAAAAAGGTATATGAATATATGCCGTCTGTGTCGGTTTACCCGTAGGCTTTTTACTCATTAATCCCTGCCAAATTTTCTGAGCCTCGCGAGGATTTACGGGCGTTCCGTCAATACCGGCATGGACAACCCGCTTGCGCGGAAACCCCTCTGTTAAAGGATCCACTCCGATTCTTCCGAATTGAAATTCCCGCTGTTCTGAAGGCAGACTCTCATACAGTTCTTTCAGCCCCATACTATGCCTCACTCACTTTTTTCGTTACGCGTACTGCAAAAGCACGTGCCGCCGCCAAGTCCGCTTCATCCGGATGCTTAGCCGCTTCAGCATGGCGAGCTTCGCTTTCAGGATTTTTTCCGTGCGGCGAGTCTGCCGGAAACCGCTTGTACATCATTTCAATTAACTTCGGATCCACGGCTCCTTGACAAATAAAGGAGTCGACTACTTCCGTATGTGCCGGCACAAGTTCCGTAGCGGAAACCAAGCACTTATGGGCATGTTCCGATGCCGGATTGGCTCCGAGAGTTGCAAAAACAGCCACCTTCTTTGCCGTTAAAGTTTCCAAAACCTTTTTTGCTTCTTCGTCAGCCGTTCCCTTATCAACCCAAAAGCCTGCAAAAACACAGTCATAGGAACTTAAGTCTGTAGGTGCTTCAGCCGCTGCAACGCACGGCGTGCCTTCCGGCAAGGCGGAAACAATCGCTTCGGCAACCTTTTTTGTATTACCTGTCCGAGACGAGTATACTACCATGTATTTCATACATTCATCCTCCTGAAAAATCACCTTGTAAAAACGTCAAAACAACATAAAACCCGGATTCATCATACCAAAAGCACTCCGACTCTTCTACTCCGTTCAGTCCGTCAATAATCCGTTCGGACATTAACTTTTATCTACTCGGAAAACTACATTTTCCTATGGTAAAAACGGCAAGGATGGAAGTCCTTGCCGTTAAAAATTCTAATAACTTCTGCGAAATTCGCCGGGAAGCTGTCCCGTTATTTTATGAAAGGCTACGGCAAACTTACTGCTGTTTTCGTAGCCCACACAGTTGGCAATTTCCATAATACTGTCATCCGTTTGCAGTAACATCTGCTTGGCCTTTACCATACGGTACTCTTTAATATATTGCGACACGGTACAACCGTATACGCCTTTAAAACATTTTTTCAGCGTTGTCGGCGCAATTCCGTGTTCCTTAGCCAGTTGCTCTATGGTAAACTTTTTCATCATATTTTCCGTAATTTCCTTACGAATAGCTTTCACAAGGTTTACCTGTTGCAACGTAAAGGATTCTCTTTTTTCTGCAGGCACCTTTTTTATAGTGCTTAAAAGAAGCAATATTTCCAAAACTTTAATGCGAAAATACTGGTCTTTAATAGACTCGGGAACATGATAAAGTTCATAAAATAAATGCTTCAGGCTCGCATCTTCTCTCATAATCATGCCGAAATCGCGTTGATCACAAAGACGCCGACTCATGGCTTCCAAGTCGATAACCCCTACACCCAACTGGCGATCCATCGTTTCCTGAGCCTTAGGTAAATTAAGCAACAACGTGACTCCGTGATAATGAGCCAAAGGAAACACCGACGTATGACAATAAGCACTGCAGCGCCTCCAACCGACGGACATATCCCCTTCTCCCATGTACAAGTATTCTCCGTTTTTGAAGTTACATTCAATACGTCCCGTCTCGCAATGATTAATAGCAAATACATCGGGCATAGGCTTGGCTTCACACGAAAGTTCCGGCCGGTGAATATCCATGTACATAATCATAATGCCGGGATATACACTGTGCCCGGTCATTACGGCCTGCCCTTTACTATCTTTAATTTCGTATACACTCCCGTTCTGTACCGTTCCCGAGGCGTACATTTCATGAGCGTTTTTCATATGTATGTCCTTTCCGCATACAGCTAACTTATTTCTGTTAAATTGCGTTTCTTTCATATCTCAATGTTACGATATTTTGATAATACATGTCAATATTGCCTATGTCTTGTTAAATTGCGACATGTATAAGTCATAATACTCGCCACGGACTTTCATCAATTCTTCGTGCGAGCCGCTCTCACAAATACGACCGCCGGACAAGACAATAATTCGATCTGCATGACGAACTGTCGCCAACCTGTGAGCAATGGTCAACGTCGTCCGCTTTCGAGACAACTCGGCCAGAGACTGCAAGACTTGTTTTTCCGTTTCATTGTCCATGGCTGCCGTCGCTTCATCTAAAATAAGGACAGGGGGATTTTTCAAAAATACGCGAGATAAGGATAAGCGTTGTTTTTGACCTCCTGAAAGCATGACTCCCCGTTCACCGATATAGCTGTCATAGCCGCGAGGCAACCTACTGATAAACTCATGGGCTCTGGCATCCTTCGCAGCCGCCTCAATATCGGCTTGCGTACTGTCCGTACGACCGAGACGAATATTTTCACTTACAGAGTCGGAAAAAAGATACATATCCTGTTGCACAATACCTATGCATTCATGCAAAGACTCCAATGTATATTCGCGAATATCTCGCCCGTCTAAGGTAATCTTGCCGCCCGTTACATCGTAAAACCGTAAAAGCAGGGATGCTACGCTGCTTTTTCCCGCTCCTGTAGGTCCTACGAGAGCCACTTGTTCGCCGGCTTTAACGGTCAGATTGAAATCTTTCAATACATGAGTCCCGTCAGGGTACGCAAAATCAACATGTTCAAAGACTACGTCCCCTTTAATGCGTCTTGAATCGGCTACAACGGATCCGCCCCGAACCTTAGGCTCAACCCGTATCAATTCCTGATAACGGCGAAATCCCGCCATACTGCGCTGATACTGTTCGGTCAAGGATGTAAGCTGCATAATGGGACGAAGAAACAGCATGAGATACATCAAAAAGGCGACCAAATCACTCATAGTCATGAGATCATTCATCATAAGGACGGCACCGACGACAATAATAGTCAAATTTATGGCATTGGAAAAAAAGGTGACGGTTCCCGCCATATACGCTTGATAGCGAAAAGTCCGCATTTGCGAATTCGCCAAGTCGGCCGTTACATCCGAAAACCGTTGATACGCACGATTTTCCCCGTTAAAAGCTTTGACAGCCCGTACTGCGGCAAGTATTTCCGTGGCCACACTGCCGACGACGCCCATGTGTTGACGCGTCTCGGCAAAAGCGGACTTCATTTTCCTGTTAAGGAAAATGGTATCTCCCGTTTTTAAAGCTACAAGCAGTAACACGAAAACGGCCAGTAAAGGATTAATATAAAAGAGGAAAAAGGCACTGCCCCCCATAGTGATTAAGCAGACTACTGCAAGATGCGGCATTTCGAAAATAATATTCCCTACTTCACCGATATCTCCCGTCACTCGGGATACAAGATGACCCGTTTTCTCCTTATCGAAAAAGGCAAAGTCCAAGTTTTCCAAATGTCGGAACAAGGAGTTGCGCAAATCCCGTTCCACACGTACCCCCATTGTACGGCCCACGCAATATACGCAATACGTAATCCCCAAACACAAAAGGTAGAGGCCCAAGAGCCCGGCACCCTCGTATAGGAGACTCTGCATATCACGGGCCGGCAAGACAACACCCAATATATGTCGAACAATCATGGGAAAGGTTACTTCCATTCCGGCCGTCAACAAAGCCCCTGCAATGACAAAGGCCAACGATTTTTTATAGGGCTTATAAAATTGAAATAAATCCATTTCATAGTCTCCGTAAAGAAGCGGCAAACATTCCCGCAAGAGAAGGTTTGCCGCTCAGACTGTGTCTTACCACTTCCATTCGGCACCGACACGCCACATACGTCCGTCAATATAAATAGCATCGATTTTCTTATTGAAAATATTGTCGACGCCGCCATATACGGAAAAGGCTTCGTTCAACTTTTTATTGAACGAGAAGTTCACCGTATTATAGGTGTACATCTTGCCGTCGTAGTGATAGTCGGATGCGAATTGATCCCATAAAACGGCACTGAATCCGTGAATCTTATCCTTATCGTCATAAATGAGTTGGAAAGTCGTCGTATTCTTAGCCCGATTATCTAACTGCGTGTGTTTCTTCTTATCAATAGCATCCAACCAGTTATGCGTAATCTTAGTAATCCAACGCTTGCCGATACGACGGCCCACTTCAGCTTCTATACCGTTAATCTGCGCATCATCGACGTTCACATAACGATAGTCGCTCGGTCCTGTAGGGCCTGTAAATCGTTCCGTCGTAATCAAATTGGTTACTTTATTGTTAAAGTAAGTCACCTTGCCGAACCAGGCACCCTTGTCCGCTTCTACGGAGAAGTCGAAGCTCTTCGACTTTTCCGGATCCAATTCGGGATTGCCGTAAATATTAACCGTCATAGGTCCCATGGCACGGTGCATGCGCATGTATAACTCCGTAATAGTCGGAGCCTTATAGCCTAAGCCGTAATTAGCTTTAAAGCGCCAGAAGTTATTAAAGTTATAGGTAAGGCCCACCTTCGGTGTCACTTCCGAACCGAATTGACTGCTGTGTTCAAAACGTAAGGACGGAATAATATAGAGCTTATCGTTAACCTGCCACTGGTCTTGTACATAGGCAGCATAAGAATCGACCTTATGTGACTTCATAATCTTGTTCATACCCGACAGCGAGTCACCTAACCGGGTGCCGGCATACTTCACTCGACGGAATTCACCGCCATAAGTCAGATTATGCGAGTCGCCGATATAGGTCGTATTCTGTGCCTCTGTTACCCACGTGCTGTATTTAGCTCTATCCATATCTTCTTTCGGATATTGTAAGTCGTAGTTAGCCGGTGTGCCGGCAGGGGTCATAATCGGGCCGCTGGGTAAAATGCGTTCATTCAATAAATGGGAATACTTTTCCAAATCATTATAATAAGTTCTGAACTTATAGTCGTTTTTCTTCGTCTTTCCCGAATATTCTACGCTAAAACCTCGCGATTCATTGTCATACCATTCTTTTTTGTTTTTATTCGTCAAGCGCCAAGCAACGGGAGGCATAGAACCCGTAAAAATCCGCGATTTCGTATCGGGAAAATCGGAACGGAAGTTTTCCTTACCGTAATCTATATCAAAACGAAGCTTGTTTTTATTAGCATTTTCAAAATCATATTGAGATGCCAAGTGAATAAGCTTTCTCATGCCGTACATAGACCGCGTGTATCCGTCCGTAATGGAGCTGACAGCATGCGTCATCGGGTTGATCGCTTCCGAGTGTCCGAAGCGGTTGAAGGGGCGGCGACGTTCCAAGCGGGCATCAATACTCGTTGACCACCGGCCGTGTTTACCGAAGTCGAAATTACCGTATTCCGACGTGCTGAGAGTTCCCGTTGATACGCCGAAGGTACCTCCCGCCTTTTTAGGAACGCGCGTAATAACATTAATAACACCGCCCATGGCATCAGACCCGTACAGAGAGCTGGACGGCCCGCGAACAATTTCAATACGGTCAATATCACTGACATTGAGTCTTTGCAATGCATAGACGTTCGTCGTATTGGATGCGTCTTCACCGGCAATACGTTTGCCGTCAACAAGAATCAGGGTGTGATTTGTACTCATACCGCGGAGCTGCACAGAGTTTCCCGTCATACCCGCTTTCGATAAATTCAAGTTATCGGCCAAAGCCAGTGCGGACAATACATCATCAGCACCCATGCACTGAATATCTTTAGCCGTAATGACTTCCGCCGACTGAGGTTCCGTTTTTAAAAGTTCTTGCGTTCGCGATGCCGTAACGAGGATTTCCCCGCTATATACTCCGTGTCCCTTTGTATCTTCCGTTGTCGCACCGGTCGTGTCGGCGGCAATTGCCGTACCGGCAACCGTAGCTGCCAAAGCTGCTAAAACAAGTAATCGAATCGGTTGTTTCATCGTAATCCTCCTGTTATGATTTAGTTTTATCTTTACGCAAATAGGGGAAACACATGGGATAATACCGCCCGTTTTCTTCTACTTCCGTAATGGTCACGTTTACATCGTATAGGGTTTCTAAAATCTCCTTACAAAATACATCTCTCACCGGTCCGTCAGCTACAATCTCTCCATCTTTCACGGCAATGAGACGATGACTGAAGCGGGCCGCATGATTTAAATCATGCATAACCATAATAACCGTAATATCCGTCTTCTCATGAAGTTGTACGACAAGATCCATTAACTCAAGCTGATAATGGACATCCAAAAAAGTTGTCGGTTCATCAAGGAGCAGAATTTTCGGTTCCTGAGCCAAGGCCATGGCCAACCAGGCTCTCTGCCTCTCACCGCCCGACAAGGCACCGGTTCTCTTATATTGCATGCTCGTAAGGCCCGTAACCTTTAATGCATGCTCAACGGCCGCCTCGTCATCCTGTGATAATTGGGAAAAAGCCGATTGGTAAGGGATACGACCGCATGCCGCTAATTCCCGCACGGTCATATCTCCCGGGGCTTGTGCCGACTGCGGCAGGACGGAAATATGTTTTGCCACGGCTTCCGACTTTAACTCTTTCAAGTCTTTACCGTTTAAATACACAGCCCCACCCGTCGGTTTCAGCAACCGACCCAAGGCTTTCAACAAGGTCGACTTACCGGAACCGTTCGGTCCGATAATAGAAACGATTTCGGGTTTTAAAAAGGCGGCACTCATATTCGAAGCAATGACGGTTTTGCCGTATTGTAAATGTCCGTTGCGAATTTCCAATGTATCACTCACGAGCGCATCCTCCTTTTCAGTAAATATAAGAAGAAGGGTGCTCCCAAAAAGGACAGGAAAATACCCACAGGCACTTCAACAGGACTGAATACAGTTCTC
>NZ_JAQCUN010000299.1:0-699 GCF_027685385.1 Megasphaera sp. AF13-6AC | reverse complement strand
CGGTCAATACCTTGACAGGTCCTATGGCTGCAGCTCGAGCTCAGTCGGCCGGTGTAGTTAAATCCGTTGCCGTCGGAGCGGGCAGCAACGTTAATGCCGGCGAAACGGTAGTGGTAGTGGAAGCGGAATAAGAGATGAATATACTACGGAGATTCCGCCGTGTTGCAGCAGCAATGACGGCGGCTTTCTGTTGTCTTACCGCTTTTTCGGTTCAGGCCGAAACCTTTATGTCCGTTAAGGATGTTCAACCGGGCATGACAGGGTATGCCAAGACGGTAGCTCACGGCAGAAAAATAGAAACCTTCCCGGTAGAAGTCCTGGGAATCATGAAAAATGCAGGCCCGTCGGGGGACTTGATTTTGGCTAAGTTCTCGGGGCCCCTCATAGAAGAATCGGGCGGTATTGCGCAGGGCATGTCGGGAAGTCCCGTATATATTAACGGAAAACTTGTCGGTGCCGTCGCTTACGGGTGGTCCTTTACCAAATCCCGGATGGGTATGATTACGCCCATTGAAGATATGGTAAAGCTCTGGAACGATCCGACAAAGGAAGAGATCCCCGAATTTAACGCCAGAGAAACGCAATTGGTACCTATTGCTACGCCCTTAATGGCTTCGGGATTCGATTCTCTTTCCATGCAGTGGATGAAGGACAAGTTGAAGTCCTACAACTTCCAACCTGTCGACACGGCCTCGGCAG
>NZ_JAQCUN010000298.1:426-703 GCF_027685385.1 Megasphaera sp. AF13-6AC | reverse complement strand
ACGGTAATGAAAGAATTGAAACTGAGGGGCTCATATTAGGAATCGGCCATAGCGCTCGTGATACGTATAGTATGTTGTATGACAGAAAGGTTTATCTTGAGAAAAAAGCCTTTGCTGTCGGTGTGCGTATTGAACATGATCAGAAAGTAATCGATCGGGCTCAGTACGGCTGTGATGCCGCTGATCTGGGGCTTGATGCAGCCGACTATAATCTGGTTTATCACGGTACGGACGGGAGAGCCTGTTACTCCTTTTGCATGTGTCCCGGCGGTACGGT
>NZ_JAQCUN010000298.1:0-400 GCF_027685385.1 Megasphaera sp. AF13-6AC | reverse complement strand
CGGTGTTCTCCTGCGGATATACAAGAAGTAACGGTTGTGCGTCGCTCTGTTGATGCCAGACGCAAACCTCGTATATTTTTCGTCTTTACTCTGCAAGTAAGTGTAAAAAATGAAAAGACCGTGTTGCGGAAGTTTAAACTTGATGAATCGGTTCGAAAAATAGAAGAAATGAAGGCGGATCCGATTGTTTACGGGTCTGAACGACTGACTCACAGACCGATTGTAGTCGGCACCGGGCCGGCAGGACTGGGAGCGGCCTTGACGTTGGCGGAGCATGGTTATTGCCCGCTTGTCTTGGAGCGAGGATATGATGTAGAGCGGCGCAGTGAAGCGGTACGTCGTTTTTGGGAAGACGGCGAGTTTGACAGTCGTTCGAATGTACAATTCGGAGAAGGCGGTG
>NZ_JAQCUN010000297.1:0-707 GCF_027685385.1 Megasphaera sp. AF13-6AC | reverse complement strand
GAAGAAGCGTACAAAGACATGGAACTGCGTATGAACGAGGTACTCAGCGATTTGGAATGGCAAGTTCTGTTGGCCTATTTGGAAGGAAAATCGTACAATGAAACGGCTGAGAGCCTCAATCGTCCCGTAAAGTCCGTCGATAACGCCTTACAGCGCATTAAGCATAAGCTGGAGGAATATGTGCATGCTCGTGACGGTAGAAATTCTATTGATAGATAGTCGAAAAGAGTGTACAATAGTTGCGTTAGCATGAGTATAAGGAGGAGTACGGTGATTAACTTTTTGGAAGTTCTCGTAACTATAGTATCGTTAATTTTAATCGGTGTTGTCGTAGCACAAAAGAGCAAGACTCAGGGAATGGGTGCAGGCTTCGGCGGCGGTGCGGAAGATTTGTTCGGCAGTCGGGCACGTGGTATGGATGCCTTGCTTTCGAAAATGACCATTTTCTTTTCCGTCATTTTCGCCATCTTGACCCTTGTCTTGGGACGATTGATGCATACATTTTAAACAACGGAACCTGCGGTACTTACCGCAGGTTTTTTGTTGCCCGAAACAGCAGACGTATATGAGATATGATATAATATTTTTATATGTATATCAGTAGATTGCGGAAGTAAAAGGAGAGACACGCTTCGTGGTTTTTCAAGGCAAACAGCGGCATATGACGGAGAAGGTCGCAGAAATAACAGGAATATATAAGGGATATA
>NZ_JAQCUN010000296.1:0-708 GCF_027685385.1 Megasphaera sp. AF13-6AC | reverse complement strand
CCCGTTTTGGATGTCGTCCGCTTGGTCTTGCTTCTTGCCGTTCCTTTTGTTTTACTTCCCGTCGTTCCTGTAGTACTTCGCCTTTTTCGTTCGGCCAACGTTCTTCACCTTCCATTGCACACACACATTTCATCAAAACCGTTCATTTGTTTGGTTTCAAATCCATATAGAAAGCCGCCAAGCTAACTTAGCGGCCGAATAATCAATGATTATAATTCAAAAAAAGAGCCCCACCATGCCGTCTTAGCCGAGTTTTGAGCCTGCCTGAGCAGGTGGGTGTCCTCCTATAACGCTTAACAGTCCCGTGTAGGCATTGTTTTGCCGCCATAGAGCCCGGACTCCCGATGTAAAAGTGTTGGTTCAAAACATCGAGAACTTTTTACGCACACAGTAGGGTTTCTCTTGGTTACAGTATATCAAAACGCACAAAAAAATCAAGGTCATAAGGCCGTTTCTAAAGGATTCGACCGTTATGACCTTGAAACTCTGTAAATGACTTATTCAGCCGGTTTAATGACGTCACACTTCATATACGGCCGCAATACTTCCGGCACGATAACGGAGCCGTCAGCTTGCTGATAGTTTTCCAAAATAGCCGCTACCGTACGTCCTACTGCCAATCCCGACCCGTTCAACGTATGTACGTATTCCGGCTTCGATTTGGCATCGCGACGGAAGCGGATATTGGCACGACGTGCCTGGAAGTCT
>NZ_JAQCUN010000295.1:0-717 GCF_027685385.1 Megasphaera sp. AF13-6AC | reverse complement strand
GTTAAGGGAGTAAATCGTCCGGCTCCGACATCGATAGATAAAGGGGCCGTGCGAGGAATCATGAGTGTTAAGGCACTGAGCATGGTCGGATTCACATCCGAGATGAGGGATGCTGTTTCAGTTGCATGTTCTTTTGTATATTCTTGGCCTCCCAGTCCTAACAAAATCATGGCGGAAAGTTTCATGCCCGCCTCTAATACCTTGTGACAGGCCAGGCGCGTTTCATGAGCTGTGACTCCTTTGTTGATGAGTGATAAGACTTTATCACTGCCGCTTTCGATGCCTATGTAAATAATTTTTAAGCCGTGCTCTTTCAACGTTTTTAATTCTTCTACCGATTTTCTGTTAATATCAGCTGCAGTGGCATAGGCGCCGACACGAGTCAAAGACGGGAATGCGGTACGGCATTTATTGAGAATTTGCAACAAAGATTCTGTCGGTAAGACGAGAGCATCGCCGTCGGCAAGAAAAATTCTGCGAGTATAGGGCATCGCTGTTGCAGCACGATTTATAATACCTTCTATTTCTTCAAGGGGGCGAATACGGAAGCGAGAGTCTTTATACATGGTGCAAAACGTGCAGGCATTGTGGGAACAACCGATAGTAACCCGTAAAATAAAACTGCGAGCTTCGCTGGGAGGTCTGAAAACAAGACCGCCTGCATCATCTATAAGCATGAGCTCCTCCTTATATAACTAAGAATGTATGTATTTATTA
>NZ_JAQCUN010000294.1:0-718 GCF_027685385.1 Megasphaera sp. AF13-6AC | reverse complement strand
GAAGCCGTCATTCAGGATTATATTACATCGGCTGAGCCCGTAGGATCCCGAACGATAGCACGTAAATATGATTTAGGCGTCAGTGCGGCGACCATTCGCAACGAAATGTTCGACTTGGAAACAATGGGCTACCTGGAACAGCCTCACACGTCGGCAGGCCGAACCCCTTCAGCCAAGGGGTATCGGTTTTATGTTGACTGTCTGTTGCAACCGTCAAAGGTTACAAAAGATGATAAACGGCTTGTACAGACATGGCTCGGGGATCGGGCGGATAATGCGGATCAACTCTTTCGCTCAACGGCACAGGTCTTGGCGAAGATAACCCACAATGTGAGCTTTGTCGTCACATCCGGGCAAAGCGGTGCCAGACTGAAATATGTCCGCTTTTTACCCTTAGATGACAGGCGAGCCATTATGCTGGTTGTCAGCGATACGGGCCAGGTAGAAGACAGTATTTATGCCAAACCGGCTCATGTAGAGATAGACGAGTTGAACGTATTGGCACAGAAATTGACAGAGCGCTTGGCCGGTATGCAGCTAAGCAAGATTACGACACAAGTGCTGGAGCGTTTCAGAAACGATATTGTCGACGATATTGATTTATATAAGGCGGCCTTTCGAAATCTGCAACGGGCTTTTCGGAAGCAGGATTTATACCAGGGCGGGGCTACGGAGTTGTTGAATACTCCCGAGTTTCGCGACATGGATAAGGCACGCT
>NZ_JAQCUN010000293.1:0-723 GCF_027685385.1 Megasphaera sp. AF13-6AC | reverse complement strand
GGCGTACCCTGTTGTAAAGGCTGAAGAAAAAGCGGCGGATGCATTGTTTTTGGCCAATGCTGCCGACCATGCGAGTGTGCGCGAACGCGTAGCCGTTGAAGCGGAACGAGATACGGCGGATTTGAAGAAGGCCCAGTATATGAAGCCCTTTATCGGCGAGTCGTATGAGTCCCATATTACGGGGATTACAGGCTTCGGACTCTTCGTATCCCTCGACGACGGTATTGAAGGTCTGGTTCATATTTCCTATTTACGGGATGACGAATACATTTTTGATGAAGGTACATATACCCTCGTAGGTTGTCGAAGCGGTCGACGCTATCGGTTAGGGGATGCTATGACCGTTACCTTGGCTTCCGTCGATACGGAACGCTGTGAAATCGATTTTGTTCCCGGGCGTATTGATTCTTTAGAAGATTTACAGACCCTTTTGGCCGGTCGTAAAGCGAAAAAGAGCGGAAAAAAGACTGAAAAGAAATCGGGTAAGAAAGATCGCAAAAAGGGACAAAAAAAGGAAAAAATCCCTTCATCCCAATCACAGAAGAGTCGTAAAAAGGGTTCTAAACTCAGTAGCGTAAAAGGAAACTCGAAGAAAAACGGTAAGGGAAAGGGTAAAGGAAAGAAAAAGCACAGGAGGTAACACCGTGGCGGAAACAAAGGGCATGAAATATATTACGGACAATAGAAAAGCCCGACACGATTATTTTATACACGACACGTACG
>NZ_JAQCUN010000292.1:0-728 GCF_027685385.1 Megasphaera sp. AF13-6AC | reverse complement strand
GGCACCGTAAAGGGAGAGGCAATTGTCTCCGTTATGCGGGCTTGCCGAAAGGGAACCTTAGTCATTGACGAGGGAGCGGCCGAAAAAATCATGACCTTGATTTAACAAATGAAAGGGTGTATACAATGGTAAACATCGGTATTAACGGATTCGGTCGAATCGGTAGACAAATATTCAAAATTGCACAGCGATTCGGCGACGATATTAAAATTGTCGCTTTAAATGATATAGGCACGCCCAAGCAAATGGCGCACTTATTAAAATATGACAGCATGTTCGGCACTATGCCGAATGATATTTCTTATGACTCGGACCATATTATTATGGACGGAGTGAAATACCCTCTGTTTCAGGAAAAAGATATTAAAAATGTAGACTGGAACAGCTTGGGAGTGGATATTCTTATCGAAGCGTCGGGAAAATATGCCGGTCGCGTTTCGCCGTCGGCACAGGATAAACTGCCCCTGGGCGGAAGTGTAAAAAAAATTATTATCACAGCGCCGTCAACGATTGACGATAAGACCCTTGTTATGGGTGTCAATACGGATGAATATGATCCGGAAAAACATCATGTTATTTCCGGCGCATCGTGCACGACAAATTGTTTGGCAGCTATCTTTAAATGCCTTGATGAAGCATATGGGGTAGAACGCGGTATGACTACATCCGTACATTCCTATACGGTGGATCAGAAAATTTTGGATGTTTCTCACCGCGATTTGCGCCGA
>NZ_JAQCUN010000291.1:249-731 GCF_027685385.1 Megasphaera sp. AF13-6AC | reverse complement strand
GCTGAACGAAGATGATTGCGTTATCCTCTGCCATGACGTGGCGAAACGAATCGAAGCGGAATTGGAATATCCCGGTCAGATTAAGGTTGTCATCATCAGAGAAACGCGCATGGTCGATTATGCAAAATAGAAAGTTACAGCCCTTTGTACCATACGGTGCGAAGGGCTGTTTTGTGTCCGTATACCTATGGCGTAAAGTTAGTCGGGTATGATATAATGCCATAACACGTGCTGTGGTTGAAAGTCGATGCCAGTCGCAGGCGAAACGATCCACGTAAGGGCCCGAAGCGGGTCCGATCATAGTGCGGCCTAGAAGTAAGACCTGCCGCGAAAAGCGAGAGAACCGGTAGTGGGGGACAACAGTCTATGAGCGAAAGTTCCAGCAGGCGAGTGTGGGGGTAAAAACCAGGTCAGGCGTGTTGGACTTCGTTTGAAGTCAATTGAAAAGCCATCTTTGGATGGCTTTTTCAATATGTAGTGAT
>NZ_JAQCUN010000291.1:0-239 GCF_027685385.1 Megasphaera sp. AF13-6AC | reverse complement strand
TTTTCAATATGTAGTGATAATATCGGTTATAATACAGCGTTTTCACGGGAGAAAAGGGAAGGTATAATGAAAGCTTTAGTAGTTATCGATATTCAAAATATGTTAATCCATATGAAGCCTTATGAAAGTCCCCGCTTTTTGAAACGAGTCGGCATTTTGATTGAACAGGCCAGGAAAAAGGGCATTGAAGTTATTTATATTCGTCATAAAAGTGACAGTTTGGTTCCGGGAACAAAAGG
>NZ_JAQCUN010000290.1:0-733 GCF_027685385.1 Megasphaera sp. AF13-6AC | reverse complement strand
GGTCCGGCAATTATCGTCTGCTTATCAACGATTGTATTCATCAGCCTCCTTTTTTCGCCCAAGTACGGAGTTATATATCGACGTTTAAGGAGGTGTATCGTATCTTATGAACGCACAAACTGAGATACTCTTGATTATTACGGTCGTCTCCGTGGCTTGCAGCATTCCCGGCGTGTTTTTGGTCTTAAGACGTATGTCTATGACAGCTGATGCCATTACTCATACCGTCCTTTTAGGCATTGTGGCGGCCTTTTTCTTCACGAAAGATCTGACCTCGCCCTTGTTAGTTCTCGGGGCTGCCGCAACGGGAATTTTGACGGTTTGGCTGTCGGAATTATTGTGCCGTACCCGCCTCTTTGCCGAAGATGCATCGGTAGGCATTATCTTCCCGCTTCTCTTTTCTCTTGCCGTTATCTTAATCACCCTTTACGGCAGTCATCTCCATTTGGATACGGATACGGTTTTACTGGGAGAAATCGCCTTCGCCCCCTTCGACCGACTGATATTAAACGGGCTCGACGCAGGACCTGCCGCACTTTGGTCGACAAGTTGTATCTGCCTCCTGAATCTCCTTATGGCAATCTGCTTATCAAAAGAGTTGAAATTGTCCACCTTTGATCCTTTACTCGCCACATTTTACGGCTTTCGACCGCACCTTCTGCATTACCTGCTGATGACCTCCGTATCGTTGACAGTCGTTGTGTCCTTTCAAGCTGTCGGAGCCATCTTGGTC
>NZ_JAQCUN010000029.1:0-13208 GCF_027685385.1 Megasphaera sp. AF13-6AC | reverse complement strand
CTGTACTCAGCGGGAACAATCGTGTCTTCCGCTATAATTTTATACGTATTAACGGCTACGGGCTGCTTCTCTCCGCCTGCGTTACCGCCACAACCGGCAACTGCTGCCGCCACAGCAATTACTAATAAACTTACTGCCAAACCTTTACGTTTTGACCTCATAGTAGGTGAATCCTCCTCTTACTTCTTAATACCGTATAGCACGATGCGCATACATTCTTCCATATACTTCGGGTAGGAATAGTATTTATCGTCTTCAAGTTCATCCAAATGATTTAAAATATTGGTGGCCGCCCCCATGAGCATATGCAATAAAGCAAAAACATAGAAGTCTTTATACTCATCCGACTGTGCTACGTCTTGCAAAAAGTTTAATAATAAATTCCAATCTCTTTTGCTTGCCTCTGCCAATTCGGGGGCGATTTCCGGCATTTTTCTCAAGATAGCTTCATATTGGCGAAGCGAAATAATTTCTACCATTTCGGATCGTGCGTCAAAATAGGTAAGCAGTTTCTCCTCCACCGTCTTACTTTCATCCTCAATAAGCTTTACATGGTGGGTATATAAATCATCCATAACTGAAAGAATAGCATTTTTAACAATTTCCTGTTTGGATGAAAAATTCTCATATAAGGTTCTCTTACTGATATGCAGACGACGAGCCAAATCATCCATATGAAATGCGGGACCGCATTGATTCAATTCTTCAAGAGCGACACGCAAAACATGGGCACGAATATCTTTCTCCATATAAACTCCTCGTTAAATTAAAAAGTGCAAACAAAAACCGACACTGAAAACCCAGTACCATCTATCAGTTTAATACATACACACTTTATAAGTCAAGTCGTGAAGCGGAAATTCCCATGTTAAAACAGGCTTATCTGTATATGTATTCTTTGAATCTTTCCAACGGCAGTACCTTGCAAACGAGGGTACCGACGACTGCCCCCGTTACGGTACTCGGTAAAAAGGCAACGACGAAGAAAAACCAAGCCGCACCGGCTGATCCGAGTATGTAAGATCCTATCGGCCAGGAAATGAGACCTCCGATAATACCCGTACCTACTACTTCCCCTATAGCCGCCGCATACACGCTACCCGTACGCTTATACATGAAGGCTGACAAAAAGGCACCGCACATACTGCCCGGATAGGCCAATACCGTTCCCATGCCCAAAATATTACGCAATGTCGAAATACAAAAAGCCGCAGCCGTTCCGTAACGACATCCCAAAATAACAGCGGCCATAACATTTAATGCATGTTGTACGGGAAATATTTTTGCTGCTCCGACAGGTACCGATAAAGGGGACAATAAGACTCCCAGCGCAACCAACAAAGCGGCTACGGCCAAGCGGGTCAAGGGCTTTCGATTATTCATAGTCTTTCACTACCCTTCCGTCCAAAATATAAATATCTTTATGCAACTCAAAAACACAATCACATAATCGTTGTCTTAAAGTTCCCGGTCCCGTTCGAGGATCTCTGTTTACAACCATTTCACTCGCCAGGCCTAAAGAGAGAATGCCCCCTACAGCCGCTGTAAAAGCATCCGTTACGGAAGCAAAAGCGGCAATGAGAGCCGTCGTCATACACCCCGTGCCGGTAACAAAAGGTAGCAACGGGCTACCGTTATGACAAGACACGGTCCGCTTTCCGTCGGAGATAATATCCACAGTGCCCGTAACAGCAACGACAGTCCCCAGTTTCCGGCTGAATTCTCTTACTTCTTCACCGGTAAGTTGTATCTTGCCGCTATTATCTACGCCGGCACCTTGAGTAAGTTTCCCCGTTGCCAAGCTCGTTATTTCATCACCATTACCACGAATCACGGCCATTCGTCCCGCTTCAAGCAATTTACCGGCGGCATTGGCACGACTTTCCATACTGCCCGCACCGACCGGATCAAGTACCAGGGGAACTCCGTGATCGGTACCTATGGCCGCCACCTCTTCCATGACTTTAAGTCGTTCATCGTCAAGGGTTCCTAAGTTTAATACGGCACCTTTAGCCCGCGTAATCACGTCTTTCGCTTCTACCGGTCTTGTAGCCATAATAGGCTTGGCTCCTAACGCCAAAGTGATATTCGCACAGTCAGTGGCCGTAACATAATTTGTAATCTCATGAATCAGCGGTTTCTGTCGCCGTATGTCATACAGAGCCAGTCCGATTTCCTTTAATAAGGTCTCCATATCAGGCCTCTTCCTGTACTCTTACTTTGACAATTATTTTTCGGACAACCGCTCCCTTACCGTCAGGGGCACATAAACACCGATGACCGTCATTGGGATAAAAAACGGCAAAAGTCTTGCGTCTTTCCATCACTACAAAAACATCATTTTCAAGAAACGGACTGAAAAAACGTGCATCTTGCGCCGAACGATCTTCCGTCACCTCTCCCAGACGGCACAAAGGCTGCCATCCTATATATTCACTTCCGTCGACGAGTACCTGAATGTCTATATATCGACTATGGCATTCCGTCTTACGTTCACCTGCCGGAGCCGTCACACTCTCATCAACATTCATATAGTTGCCGTTACCCAATTCATGTCTGCCCGTTTCCAGCGTATCGAAATCCACATGAGCCAACATTTCGATAAACGGTCTTATATATGCGGGTACATATTGTGCATCTTTCTCCCACTGATCCAGATTGCCGAGAAACATAGTATCTCCTCCTAATTTTATATGTACTTCCGTCTCGTTTTACTTAGTTTACCTATCCCTTTCCGCTAGCTTCTTCCACTTCCGTACCGGCTCGTTCAAACAAGGCATCGGCAAATTGAGTCGCATCAAAGGGCTGTAAGTCGTCCGCGCCTTCACCGACACCGACCCAGCGAACAGGTACGCCGAGTATCCGTTTGATAGACAATACGATACCGCCCTTGGCCGTTCCGTCCAATTTTGTCAAAACTACGCCCGTAAGAGGTACTACTTCACCGAATAACTTAGCTTGACTGACGGCATTTTGCCCCGTCGTTGCATCCAATACCAAGAATGTTTCGTGCGGAGCTCCTTCAATATTTTTAGCAGCTACACGAGCCATCTTCCGCAACTCTTCCATCAAATTATTTTTCGTATGCAACCGCCCCGCCGTATCTACCAGGAGTATGTCCGCATGACGGGCTTTGGCGGAAGCCGTAGCATCGTAAACCACCGCCGCCGCATCAGCGCCTTCCCGGTGCTTAATAATAGGCACGCCTACACGCTGCGCCCAAATAGTCAGCTGATCGGAGGCGGCGGCCCTGAAGGTATCTCCGGCGGCAATCATGACGGACTTACCGTGTTCCGTATAGTATTTTGCAAGTTTACCGATAGTTGTTGTCTTACCGACACCGTTTACACCGACTATAAAAATGACCTTCGTCCCTTCCGTATCTTGTTCCGGCTCATCGTTTTCTTCCAATAATTTTACAACGACCTTTTCCAAATACGGTACAACATCGCTTCCGTCTTTAATCTCCTTTGACTTTACGCCCTCTCGAATCTGTTCCAGTAAATAATCGGTCGTTTCAATCCCTATGTCGCCTGTGAGCATAACCGCTTCCAAGTCATCGTACATTTCGTCGTCTATGTTTGCATACCCCAGAACAACCGTTTCAATACCTGTAAATAAGGATTTCTTCGTTTTTTCCAGACTGTCTTTTAATTTTGAAAAAAAGCCCATTCCTTAAGTTCCCTTCTCTATGAATTCATCAACTTGGACCGTGATCAACTTCGATACCCCTTTTTCCTCCATTGTTACGCCTTGCAGGGTATTAGCCGCTTCCATGGATTTACGTCGATGTGTGATAACAATAAACTGCGTATCACCGCTGTAATTTTTCAAATACCTGGCCATTCGATCTACATTAGCCTCATCCAGGGCCGCATCAACTTCATCGACCAGACAAAACGGAGCCGGCCGATAAGCCAGGAAAGCTAATAACAGTGCAATAACCGTAAGTGCCCGTTCACCGCCGGACAATAAGGTCAAAGACTGAGCCTTTTTTCCGGGAGGTTGAATTAAAAAGTCGATGCCGCTGGTCAATATGTTGTGAGTGTCGTTCAACAATATCTTAGCCGTACCGCCGCCGAAAAGTCGTGAAAAGATTTGTTGAAAGTAACCTCCGATTTCATTGAAGGCTTGCTCAAACTGCATAGACATGGCCTTATCGATTTCTGCTACTATCGCTTCCAATTTTCCTTGCGATTCAGCAAGGTCACGACTCTGTTGCTCATAAAGTTCAGCTTTGGCAGCCACTTCCCTATACTCTTCATCCGCATTGGGATTGACCGTGCCGAGTTCAGCTATACGGCTTTTTAAAGAGCGGACCGTTTCTTGCAATTCTCGCAAAGAACCTTCTTGTTTACGAGCTTCCGCATCTTCACGTGTCAATCCCTGGTCGGTTAATTTTTCCGTACATCTTGAAATCTCACTACCGTATTTTTCAATTTGAATATCGGCACGACTTATTTGCTGCCGGTAATGTTCTTTTTCTTCTCGTAAAAGCTTAAGTTCCTCGTCAGCCGCCTGTCCCTTACTGAAATTCGCTTCTCTGGCCTGATAAAAAGCATTCTTGTCAGCCTCTTTGGCAATAACGGCCTTTTCCTTTTCAACCAGTGACGTTTCATCAACACGCCGCTGCCGACTTAATGACTCAATCTGCTCTTTTACTTCGTCAAGCTTACGGATCAGCCCTTTTTCCTGTTCCCCCAGCTCTTCCAGACGTCCAATCTGTTCTTGCCTGCTTTCCTGTAAATGTGCAATTAGTTCTGTAAGCTTGGCCGCTTCTATACGCCGTTCTGTCAAAGAGGTGCCTATATAGTCCGTATTTTCTCGGGCTTTTAACACTTGCTGTTTCAGATCTTCAATTATTGAGGTGTTTTCTTTTTCCTCATAAGCGGACAGGCGCTCTTGTGCCTTTACCAGAAGGTGCTGTATTTCCGAACGAACCTCATTCAGGCGTTGCTCCCCTGCCGCTTCATTACGAATCTCATCCTTTATTTGCTCGTAATCAGCTGCACTTTTCTGTAGCTGCCATTCACAGCGCCTCAAAACCTCTGTCGTTTCAGTAAACTTTCTCGTAAGTAAGGTTACCGCCGTACTCCGTTCATTAAAAATTCTCGTGGCTGCCGCCACTTCCGCCGATATATTTTGCAATATATCTTCTTTTTTTCTTAAGTCGCAAGCCGTTTTCTCAATAACCTGCTTGCGTCCCGTTACGGAAGACACGGCTCTGGCAGAACTGCCGCCGGTAAGGGAGCCGCCTACGTTAAAGACGGTTCCGTCTAAGCAAACGATACGTATGCAATTTCTATATTTTCTTGCTACTTCCGACGCCCTGTCAACCGACTCTGCAATCAAGGTTTTTTCCAACAAAGAAGAAAAAACGGATTCATAGACAGCATCATACGATACAAGGGACTTTGCCGTTCCTATAATTCCTTCTTCAGCAAGGGCTGCCTCTTCGTCCTTGCCCAAATGTCTGGAACGAACCGTATCAACCGGTAAAAAGGTAGCCCTGCCCGCCTTGATCCGCTTTAAAAAGGTCACGGCCTCTTTCGCCGCTTTTTCCGAGGTAACGACAATATGTCTAGACGCTCCGCCCAGAGCCGTGTCTATAGCCGTCATATATTCTTCAGGAATTCGGCAAAGGTTCCCGGCAATACCGCAAACAGATGAACTCCACGGCTCCTTGGACTGAAGGACTGTCTTTACAGCACGTCCCAATCCTTCGCCATCACGTTCCAAGCCCTCCAACAGGTGCAATTTCTGACGCAGTGCATCACACTCGCTCTTTAAGACCCCTTCTTGTTTCGCCGTTTCGTCTAACGATTTTTTTAAAGACTCAAGCTCCTCACTTGCCGTCCGAAGCTTATCTTGAAGAGACTTTTCATTTATTCGAACTTGCCCTATCTCGGCTTCCAAGTCGAGGTGATGCCGTTCCAGTTCTTTTTTACGCTCCTCAACTCGTTCAATTCTTTCTTTTAACTCTCCGGACCGTTCTATATTTTCCGCTAATCGACGTTTAAAATCCTCAACATCTCGATGTAAAGCATACTGCTTTTCTTTGCGTAATTGTACCGCTTCTTCCTCTGACCGCAAAGATTCTTGAATCGCCTCAGCCTGTGTCGTCGCCTCAAGCATCAATTTTTCCGTAAGTGTTACACTTTGCACTGCCGCTTTTTCTTCTGTTCGGCCGGATTCCAATCGGGAAGTCAATTCCGAAATTCGTGCGGATACCTTTTCTTTACGAATGCTTATATCTTGAAGATCCGATTTTACAGTCTCTATAATACGTCGATTATCTTCGACTTGAAGGTCATACCGTTCCAACCTTTCTCGCAACCTGTCCGCTTCACTTTTAGCAGCTCCGGCGGCCTCATTTAAAGCCTGCATGCGAGCACCTTCCGCCTCAATAGAAGCCATGACGCGTTGACGTTCCCGCTCTTTTGCTTCTATCTGTTTTTCTACATTACGATCTGCAAAAAAAGCTTGCTGACGAATATTTTCCGCCTTAGACAACAGTCTTTCAAAGTTTTTTAACTCTTGTAAGGTCAAGGTTCCCTCATAGGCCCGTCGTTCTTCATCTAAGAGACGGAAAGAGCGTAATTTTTCCACTTGTCTCGTCAAGGGTTCCAACCGTTCTTCCAGCAAAACGGTCATATCGTGAATACGCTCCAGATTGGCCTTAGTCTCGCGAATTTTCTTCAACCCTTCTTCTTTACGTCCCTTAAACCGACTGATTCCGGCAACTTCTTCAAAAATAATCCGCCGTTCTTCAGGCCGGCTATTTAGAATACGATCAACTCTATTTTGCCCGATAACGGCCATAGAGTCCTGTCCTATACCCGTATCGGCAAAAAGATTATGAATATCCTTTAAGCGACAATGTCTTTTATTAATATAAAATTCACTGTCACCGGAACGAAAATAGCGGCGAGTAACAACGACTTCCCTAAATTCCGTGTCCAACGTCTTATCGGAATTATCGAAATACAAGGATACTTCTGCAACCCCCTGAGGCCGTCGCGTATCCGTACCGGAAAAAATGATGTCTTCCGCTCGCTGTCCGCGTAACTGACGCACATTCTGTTCACCCATGACCCAACGGACGGCATCGGAAATATTACTTTTCCCGCTGCCGTTAGGTCCGACAATGGCGGTAATACCCTTGTCAAAGGTCAATGTCGTTTTATCTGCGAATGACTTGAATCCCCGCAATTCCATCTTCGTCAGTTGCACGTTACAATTCCTTTCCGTCTACCTCATAAAGATTGTATATGTAACAAAAGTGGACGCATAAGTCGCCCATTTCTTATCTTGAGTCAATTGCATCCCTTAAAAAAATTGAATGCTACATATATATAACCTATTATATTATATAGCAAAACATCTCACCTGTCTTTAAAAAATCCTTTGAAACGGCTTGTAAATCTTTGTTCTTTCCTCTTGACTTGTCTCGTTCCGTGTGATTATATTAGTTTGAGTTTATGTGCACCTGAAGTCGCAACGAGGGGAGGTATACGGCATGCTGGAAGTATTCAAACATAATAACGGCCACTTGGAAGATGATTTATCTATCGCTACGGCCGAAAAAGGCTCTTGGATTAATGTTGTGAACCCCGACTCGGACGACCTGCAAATTGTTTCTATGGTCACGGAAATTCCTACAGACGTACTGAAAATGGCCCTGGATACGGAAGAACGTTCTCGTGTGGAAATCGAGGATGACTACGTGTTCGTCGTCATCAATATTCCTATTATTCTGGAAACGGACAGTTATGACACTTTACCTCTCGGGGTCTTTATTACACCTGATTTTATCGTAACTGTCTGCCTGCAGGAAACGGATGTTATGAAAGCCTTTACACAGAACAAGTATCCTTTGTTTTATACTTTTAAAAAGACTCGTTTCCTCTTTCAAATACTCTTTCGCACGGCCACTCTTTTCTTGCGTTACTTACAACAAATTAACCATCGCACGGACGATATTGAATCCATTTTGCGTCATTCCATGCGTAACCGTGAATTCTTCATGCTCCTTGAATTACAGAAATCCCTGACCTTCTTTGCATCCGCTCTACGAGGTAACGGAGCCGTCATGGAAAAGCTTTTGAGGTTGAGACGAAATCAATCGCTCCACCACCTTTTAAAGCTTTATGAAGAAGACGAAGATTTACTGGAAGATGTTATTATCGAAAATAAACAGGCCATCGAAATGGTGGAAATGTACTCCAACATTCTCATGAATATGTCCGATACCTTCGCCTCCATTATTTCGAACAATCTGAACATAGTAATGAAGTTTTTGGCCTCCATTACCATTATTTTATCTGTACCGACAACTATTTTCAGCCTCTGGGGCGTCAACGTTCCCCTTCCTTTCCAAGAAAATGAATGGGGATTTTTCCTGGTTATTACGATTGCCATGATTTGTTCTGCCGTAGCCGTAGCCCTCTTGTGGATGAAAAAATTATTTTAGAGCGAAACACAAAGACCTCCTTACCGACGGTAAGGAGGTCTTCTTTTCTATATTTTTTCTACAGAGTATCCCGGCTAAAACCTACCATAGATTTAACGGGCTCAAAACTTTTTCGGTGAATAGGACAAGGTCCGTATTGTGCAATAGCATCTTTATGAGCCTGCGTCAAATATCCCTTATGTTCGGCAAATCCGTACCGGGGATATTGTCGATCATATTCTTCCATAATACGATCTCTCGTAACTTTGGCTATAATCGAGGCTGCCGCAATAGATTGGCTTTGTGCATCGCCACCGACAATAGACTCATGGTAGATTTCCAAATCCGGTAAAGGCATAGCATCAATTAAAACGGCTTGAGGGGAAATATCCAAAGTCTTAACCGCTGTATACATCGCTAGTTGCGTAGCATGATAAATATCATAACGATCAATATCTGCTTCCGAGAAATTTATGCATGACACAGCTATAGCTTCATTCATAATAGTGTCAAATAACTCTTCTCTTCTTTTATGTGATACTTTTTTGCTGTCATTAAGACCGTAAATAAGCGGCCGAATCGGTAAAATAACCGCAGCAACCGTTACAGGACCGGCTACGGGACCGCGCCCCGCCTCATCAATGCCTGCAATATAACGATATCCTTTTGCATACAGTTTTTCCTCATAGCGGAGCATTCCCTTTAATCGGGCTTTTTCTTTTCTTATTCTTTCCCGTTTTTTTCTGTACGCAGCTGCAGCCGTTTGAACTCCTTTACGATGATCCTCATCCATGGCCTGTAATAAGGGCTGTATATGTTCGCCTTCCGTTTCCAGTAACATGCGAATTTCTTCTAAAGAAAGGGTTTGTATATCAACCATCCTGTTTCTCCGTAAATTCTTCAGGCATATCCAGAGAAATAGGCCCTATATGGCCTTCTCTGAAATCTTTTATAATAAGTTTATATGTTTTTTCCATGTCAATACGATTGCCCGGCAAAACAGCACCGCGATTTTTCCCTATGCACTCAATAGTTTTATACGGATCTTCATCTATTTCGGACAGTTTAAAACGTTTCTTCAATGCCTCACTATATCTTACCGATAAGGTGGTAATCAAATCGGCGACAACTTCTTCCATATCGTATACCGTATCCGATATAGCTCCTGTGGCGGCCAAACGTCTGGCACACTTTTGTTCCTCCAACTTAGGCCATAAGACACCCGGGGTATCAAGTAAGTCCAAATTATCTGCCAAGTGAACCCATTGCTTGCCTTTAGTTTCACCCGGCTTATCAGCTGTTTTAGTAGCATTGCGACCGGCCAGACGATTGATCAAAGTCGATTTTCCTACATTGGGAATACCTAGAATAATCGTCCGGACAGAGCGACTTTTTAATCCCTTGGCACGCCACTTTACAAGCTTCGGTTCCGCCAGCTTTCGCACCGCTTGTACCAACTGCTTAATTCCCTTGCCATCTTTACTGTTTAAGGCCATCACCATGCGTCCCTGCTCTTTATAATAAGCCGTCCACAGCTTAAGAATTTCCGCGTCTGCCAAATCGGCTTTATTCATGACGACAATCGACGGTTTCTGTCCCAAAAGTTGCCCTATCATAGGGTTGGTACTGCTCATGGGTATACGTGCATCGACCAACTCGATAGCCACGTCAATAATTTTCAGATTTCCTTCTATCAGTCGTCTGGCCTTAGCCATATGACCGGGATACCAGTTAATAATCACGGTTTTTCCCCCTTCTACACTACAAGTACACCTATTGTACGGTAAAAGACCTGCGTAAGTAAAGATGCCATACGCTACGGGCTGCATACAAAAAGAGAACCGACCTTAAGGACGGCTCTCTTTTGTGTAATCTTAACCCTTACGGCTTTCGGATAATTCTTGAATATGTGCGATGAATTCATCAACATTACGGCTGCCTAAATCGCCTTGCGAACGATCACGAACGGAAACGGTTTGTTCCTGTACTTCTTTTTCGCCGATAACACACATATACGGAACTTTTTCCATTTGTGCCTTACGGATTTTATAGCCGATTTTTTCATTGCTTTCATCAAGTTCTACTCGAATACCGGCTTTTTTAAACTTCTTGCGAAGTTCTACTGCATAGTCCATTTGCTTTTCCGAGATAGGCAAAATCTTTACCTGTGTCGGAGCCAACCACACGGGGAATGCCCCTGCATAGTGTTCAATTAAGATGCCGATGAAGCGTTCAATACTTCCAAAGCAAGCACGATGAACCATGACGGGACGATGCTTCTGACCGTCTTCACCTACATAGGTCATATCAAAGCGTTCCGGCATGAGCATATCGAGCTGAATAGTACCGCATTGCCAGGTACGGCCGATAGAATCCTTAACATGGAAGTCAAGTTTCGGACCGTAGAATGCGCCGTCGCCTTCGTTGATCTGATAGGGTACGCCTTTTTCTTCAATGGCTTCCTTCAAGGTTTTCGTTGCTAAATCCCAGATTTCATCGCTACCCATAGAATTTTCCGGGCGAGTAGACAACTCTACATGGTACGGTAAACCGAACATCTTATAAGCTTCATCGAATAAATCAAGAACGCCTGTAATTTCCTTCTTCATCTGTGACGGCAGCATAAAGATATGAGCGTCGTCCTGAGTAAAGCTGCGAACACGGAAAAGACCGTGCAATGCACCGTGTAATTCATGCCGATGAACCAAGCCCAATTCAGCAGTGCGCATGGGAAAATCGCGATAGGAATGAACATTGCTCTTATAAACCAGGATACCGCCCGGGCAGTTCATAGGCTTAATAGCATACGGTTCATCATCAATAGTTGTAAAATACATATTTTCCCGATAATGATCCCAATGCCCCGACTGTTCCCATAATTGACGATTTAAAATAATCGGCGTACTGATTTGGTCATATTCATAACGGTCATGAAGTTCATTCCAGAACTTAAGCAAAGTCTGACGCAAGAGCATTCCCTTCGGGTGAAAGAAGGGGAATCCGGGACCTTCTTCATGAAAGCTGAACAAATCCATTTCCTTGCCCAGTTTACGGTGGTCACGGCGTTCAGCTTCTTCACGAAGTTTCAAGTATTCATCGAGAGATGCCTGCTTGTCAAAAGCGGTGCCGTAAATACGCTGCAACATCTTATTTTTTTCATCACCGCGCCAGTAAGCACCGGCAACAGATAAAAGTTTAAAAGCCTTAACCTGACCGGTTGTCATTACATGAGGACCGGCACAAAGGTCATAGAAGTCACCTTGGCGATATACAGAAATAGTCGCATCTTCCGGTAAATCTTTGATCAATTCCACCTTGTAAATTTCGTTTTCTTTTTCAAACATAGCCAAAGCTTCGGCTCTGGAAACTTCTTCATAGGTAACAGGGAGATTCTCTTTTACAATTTTATGCATTTCCGCTTCAATAGCCGCAAAATCATCTTTCGTAAAACGATGTTCCGTATCGAAATCGTAATAGAAGCCGTTTTCAATAGCCGGGCCGATTGCTACTTTTACATCTTTAAACAAACGACGCACAGCCTGTGCCATAATATGTGAGGCCGTATGACGCAACGCGTCCTTACCTTCCTGAGATTCAAACGTAAGAAATTCTACAGTCGAACCGTCTTTAACGGGTCGGCGCAAATCCGTAACTTCTCCGTCCACCTTAGCTACCAGTACCTTTTTGGCAAGGCTGTTGCTCAATTGTGCAACGGCATCTCCCAAAGAACAGCCGTCCGCGAATTCTCTTTTGGCTCCGTCTTGTAAAATAATTTCTGCCATTCTTCACATCTCCTTTAAAAATAAACATGACCTCTCATCCCAAGGGACGTAGAGGTCATGTTCACGCGGTTCCACCCTAATTACCGAATACAATCTCGGTATCTTTTATTGCTGTAACGGTGCAACCGTATCTGTTTCAACAGTAGGCTCCGAGGCGGTAACGGTCATACGCTCATAGAATGCTCTCACCGATTGCATTCCTCTCTGCATAAGCGGTTCACATGCCGTCGTGTCCTCATCACGGCTTTAATATATATCTTCGATATGTCGTCATTATAAGACTATCATTTTTTACTGTCAAGATAAAAAATTAAAAAAGCGGATCTCATGATCCGCTTTCTTTTTAATTATTCGGCATAAGCCGTTACTTCCACTTCAACAGATGCACCTTTAGGCAACTCCGCTACGGCTACACACGAACGCGCCGGGAGATTATTTTTAAAATATTCTCCGTATACGGCATTTACGGCACCGAAATAGGACATATTCGTAATATATACAGTTGTTTTTACGACATTATCATATGTCATGCCGGCAGCTTCCAATAAAGCTCCTACATTTTTCATGCACTGCGTTGCTTCAGCCGTAACTCCGCCTCCAACGAGTTTCCCCGTTTCCGGATTGAGAGCTATTTGGCCGGATGCAAATAAAATATTACCGGCTTTAATGCCTTGCGAATACGGTCCTACAGCACCGGGGGCCTTATCGGTTTTTATTACGTTTACTGCCATATAAAACACTCTCCTTTTAATGTTTTTATTTATTATATCAAAGGAATTTAACCTTCGCTACCGTTGTTAGCCCCTTTTTCCTGTAAATTACCGTGTATATCATACTCTTTCTTATTCAAGCCGCAAATAAAGTAAAAAACGGTAATAACTGCCATATAAACCCATGAAGAAATAAGGGACATACGCGTATCTTCGTTAAACCACATGCCGATAGTAACAAGGACGAGGAAGGCAATACAAAAC
>NZ_JAQCUN010000289.1:0-744 GCF_027685385.1 Megasphaera sp. AF13-6AC | reverse complement strand
CGGTAGCAACTACGGTTGCTTCCAGATTCTCTTCCGTCGCATAAGCCATAAACTTTTCTACATCTTTAGCTGCAACGACAACGGCCATACGTTCCTGCGATTCGGAAATAGCCAATTCCGTTCCGTCGAGCCCTTCATACTTCTTAGGTACCGCATCAAGACAAATATCGAGGCCGTCCGTCAATTCTCCGATAGCCACGGAAACACCGCCGGCACCGAAATCATTGCACCTTTTAATAAGAGTCGTTACTTCCCCGCGTCTGAATAAGCGTTGAATCTTTCGTTCCGTAAGAGCGTTGCCCTTTTGCACTTCCGCCCCGCTCGTTTCCAAGGACGTAAGCGTATGCTTCTTAGAAGAGCCCGTAGCTCCGCCCATGCCGTCACGGCCGGTCTTACCGCCCAAAAGAATGACTACATCGCCGGGTTGCGGTTCTTCACGTACTACATTGGCACGCGGTGCCGCCCCTAAAACCGCACCGATTTCCATGCGTTTAGCAACAAAGCCGGGATGATAGTATTCCTTAACCTCTCCCGTCGCCAACCCGATCTGATTACCGTATGAACTGTAGCCTTTAGCTGCACCCGTCGTAATCGTTCTCTGCGGCAACTTGCCGGGAATCGTATCTTTTACGGCTTGCCTGGGATCCCCGGCACCGGTCACACGCATAGCCTGGTATACATACGCACGTCCGCTTAAAGGATCGCGAATACACCCGCCCAGGCACGTAGCCGCACCGCCGAAAG
>NZ_JAQCUN010000288.1:0-745 GCF_027685385.1 Megasphaera sp. AF13-6AC | reverse complement strand
GTCTTTGGAAAAAATACGCTGCCGGTAAGAACGTAACCGTTACATATAGTGATAAAGGGTTGACTGTTGACGGGGCAGCCTTAGGACAGCGCGTTCTTCTGCGGTCTTTAGATGCCAAAGGGGCACTGAAAATCAGCAACGGTTATTCGTATCGGGGTGACTTGGAAGTAATTAAATCGCCTCAGAGGTGGGGGTTGACGGTAGTTAACGTCGTGCCTGTTGAAAAATATCTGTACGGTGTAGTGGGTAAGGAAATGTCTCCGTCTTGGAGCGATGAAGCCCTGAAAGCGCAGGCCGTAGCGGCTCGTACCTATGCCGTTTCCCATAAGGGGTACTTTCGCAATCGAGGCTTCGATATGACCGATGATACGAACAGTCAGACGTACGGCGGCGTAAATGCTGAAGCGCCGTCCGTACTGAGAGCCGTTAAGGCAACGCGCGGAGAAATTCTGACATACGGCGGCAAACCGATTGATGCTTTTTTCAGTGCCAATGCGGGTGGCTGGACGGAGCACAGTGAAAATGTGTGGGGCAATAAGATTCCTTACTTGAGAGGCGTATCGGACAAAGCTGATAAGATGCCCGAATATCGGTGGTCCGTCACGATTACACCTGAACGCTTGGCTGCCGATTTGGCGGCTGCGGGAAAGGGAGTTGGACAGATTAAGTCTGTCTTACTGTCCCCCTTGTCCAAACGACCTATGAGCGCTGCCGATCGCGGTATATCGGGACGTGTTTTGTCTTT
>NZ_JAQCUN010000287.1:0-771 GCF_027685385.1 Megasphaera sp. AF13-6AC | reverse complement strand
ATACGGGGTACAGTTAAACAAGGACGCCGCCCCGTAAGGCGCGGATAGCTTCGGCTCTGTCGGGTTTACCGAAAACGGCACTGCCGGCTACAATCCAAGTGGCTCCGGCAGCCGTTACGGGACCGATAGTATCGGCTGTAATACCTCCGTCTACTTCAATAACGGCTTTATCATTCCCTACCGTTGCCAGAAGTTCCGTCACATCACCTATTTTATCAACTGCATAGGGAATGAACTTTTGACCGGAATTACACCGGTTCAACTCGGCATGAGCTCACGGACTATAACCGCCGGTCGGGAATTGAAAGCCCAGCTTCCTCACCTCGCCTCAAAGACTATCTTATTCGGTTGTAATTACTGCTTAAATTATAGCATACGGGGTACAGTTAAACAAGGACGCCGCCCCGTAAGGCGCGGATAGCTTCGGCTCTGTCGGGTTTACCGAAAACGGCACTGCCGGCTACAATCCAAGTGGCTCCGGCAGCCGTTACGGGACCGATAGTATCGGCTGTAATACCTCCGTCTACTTCAATAACGGCTTTATCATTCCCTACCGTTGCCAGAAGTTCCGTCACATCACCTATTTTATCAACTGCATAGGGAATGAACTTTTGACCGCCGAAACCGGGGTTGACACTCATAATGAGGATCAAATCTACTAAGGAAGCAATGCATTCCAACGAGGATACGGGCGTTGAAGGATTTAAAGCTACTCCGCATTTCATACCGCTTTCTTTAATTTTATGAAGAACTCTGTCCAAATGAGGACAA
>NZ_JAQCUN010000286.1:0-793 GCF_027685385.1 Megasphaera sp. AF13-6AC | reverse complement strand
GGCGAAAAAAGGAGGCTGATGAATACAATCGTTGATAAGCAGACGATAATTGCCGGACCTGTAGGCAGTTTGGTAACAGAGGCACTCCATATCACACCGCCGATGCCCGAGAGTGCGCCGAAGAAGCCGGCCAGTGTAATCATAGTGCCTAATTTGTCGGTCCATTGTCGGGCTGCCGCCGCAGGGGCAATCAGTAGAGAGCTTATGAGAACGGCTCCTACGGTTTGAATACCGATGATTACGGTTAAAAGAAGCATGCCGCGATATAGGACAGTTACTGCCGTAACGGGTATTTGTAAGGTGCGGGCGTATTCTTCATCAAAGGATGTCAGCTTGAGTTCCTTCCAAAAAATAAGTACAAGCAGGATTATCAGTACGGCCGCGGCCGAAGTCAAATAGACATCTTTTATCATCATAGAGGCGGCCTGGCCGAAAATAAACTTTGTAAGACCTGCTTGAGAGGCGTTGTCAAGGCTTTGGATATAGGTAAGTAAGACCATACCGAAGCCGAAGAATGAAGATAAGAGAGTTGCCAGGATTGCGTCGAATTTTATTTTTGTGTAACGCACGGTCAAGGCGATGAGCCAGGATGTTATAAGTGACGACACGGCAGCACCGGTCAACAGCCATACCGTATCTTTCGTACCGCTCCATAAGAAAGCCAGAGCAATGCCGGGAAGGGCTGCATGAGAGAGGCCGTCGCCGATAAGACTTTCTTTGCGTAAGACGGCGAAGGTGCCGATAATGCCGGCCGTCAAGCCGAGTAGTGCCGCGCCGACGATAATGATCCAAA
>NZ_JAQCUN010000285.1:318-796 GCF_027685385.1 Megasphaera sp. AF13-6AC | reverse complement strand
GTCTGCGTCAGCTGTACCGTTAGGATTATTTACATTTTGGTATTCACCCAAGAGGTTGAATTTTTTACCGAAGTTTACGGAAGCATAGGTACCCCAAAGATCATCGGGAGCCGTAGAACCGGCCAAGTCCGTTTTATTGAAGTTATTATAGAAGACGCCGACTTTGGACCCTGCTGCGGAACCGCCGCCGAATTTACCTTCCAATTCACCGTAAGCCGTCTTCGTATCGTTCAAATCGCCTTCTTTAAACTTACCGTAGCCGGCAGTAGCCGTCATCTTGGAATTGTCATAAGAAAGCTGAGCGCCGTCAAAAGTATCACCGTATTGAAGGCCCGTTGCATTACCGAGTTCATAGTCATAACGACCTGCCATTACATTCCACTTGTGACCGCCGTCCAGAGCATAGTTTACATACGCACGGTCAACGTAGAATTTATCCTTGTCGGACGATGCTGCATCTTGATTAGCAAAATTATTG
>NZ_JAQCUN010000285.1:0-308 GCF_027685385.1 Megasphaera sp. AF13-6AC | reverse complement strand
TCTTGATTAGCAAAATTATTGGTGTAATTTACACCTAATACTGCGTCTGCACGGTCGTTAATCTTTGCATTGGCACGGAGACGACCGCGGAACTGCCAAGAGCCGTCGTTTTTATTAGATGAATTGTCCTGATTCATGTAACGAACACGAGCGTCGCCCGTTAATTTAACATTGCCTACGCGGTCTTCCAAGTTGGAAACGCGAACACCCAAGTTGTTAAGTTCATTCGAAAATTCATCGGCCAAACGGTTGATGAGGGCGCGCTGTTCAGCATTGGCACGATCTTCATGAGCCATAGCCTTAGCTAC
>NZ_JAQCUN010000284.1:0-825 GCF_027685385.1 Megasphaera sp. AF13-6AC | reverse complement strand
TCGAAGGGTAATGAATTATCCCAAACGACGTATCCTATGCTGGAAGCCACAAAGACCATTTCTTTTTACGGCAATATAGAAGGTCGTGATATTACGGAAGGTATTGTGGATGTAGTTGTCTGTGACGGATTCGTAGGAAATGTTATTTTGAAATTCGGCGAGGGTATCGCACTCTTTATTATGCAACTGGTTAAAGATTCTATTCGTAAGGGCGGAATTTTGGCGAAACTTGGAGCTATGGCGGTCATGCCGGCCTTCAAGCATTTGAAAAAACGACTTGATTTCACGGAATATGGCGGAGCACCGTTGCTCGGCGTTGACGGCAGCTTTATTATCTGTCACGGCAGTTCGAAGGCTAAGACGATTCGGCATGCCGTTCGCGTAGCAGGCGAATTGGTAGAAGAGGATGTAGTCGGCCATATTCGGTCAAGTATTGAAGAAGAGGGGCAAGAGGATGAAAGTGAAGCTTAACGGAGCCGGTATTTTGGGAACGGGCCATTGTGTTCCCCATAATATAGTAACCAATGCGGATATGGAAAAAATTGTCGACACGTCAGACGAATGGATTAGTACGCGTACGGGCATTAAGCAACGGCATTTTGCACCGGAGGGTGTGAATACGTCCGACTTGTGCACTGAAGCGGCACGACAGGCTTTGGAACAGTCCGGAACGGCAGCGGAAGATCTTGACCTGATTATTGTCTGCACCTTGACACCCGATATGACGATTCCTTCAGCAGCTTGTATTGTACAGGCTAATTTGGGGGCTAAGAATGCAGCCGTTTTCGATTTATACGCCGCTTGCTCCGGTTTTGCTTACGGAGT
>NZ_JAQCUN010000283.1:0-829 GCF_027685385.1 Megasphaera sp. AF13-6AC | reverse complement strand
GCATTCCCGAACCGATAGCTATTTTTGACTGAATGATATGATAGCCGGCTCCGAAGGGATCTGCATTAGGGTCTAAAAAAACCATAATACGCGACTTCTGATAGTCCTTCATAAAGTACCACCCGAAAGGAGCAAGACACAGTGCGGCAATAAAAATATTACGCAGAAGTTTCAGCCTTATACGACTGACAAAAAGCATAGCTACGGCAATTGCCAAGAATACAAGACTGGTTCCCAAGTCAGGTTGTTTTAATACCAGAAGAAACGGAATGCCTACACATAAGCCGAAGGGAATAATCTCTCTCCACGTATTGAGCTTTCCGATACGATCGGTCAGTAAGGCGGCCATACACACAATCATAATAAGCTTGGAAAACTCGGACGGCTGTAATGTAAGCGGCCCGATTTGAATCCATCGCTGGGCCCCAAGAGCGGATCTTCCTAAAAACATAACAGCCACCAACATGAGCAGATTGATGACATACAAGGGTTTGGCAATGCGCCGCAACTTAGTATAGTCATAATTACAAATAAAGAGAACCAACAATAAGTTGACAATAAAAGCCCCGCCCTGTTTAGCTACAAAATCGTAGTTAATGGCACCCTTATTAATATGTGTGGCACTGCCGATAATACAGATACTGATGGCTACAATAAGTACAGCTGCCGCCACCAATACTTTATCTATATGTTTCCACTGTCTTTTAAATAACACCGTTTATTCTCCCTTAGCGACGCCGTATACGCCATTGCCGTGATTCTCCGGCTCGTTTGCGAACAGTTAAAGTACGTTGCAAACGCCCTTTTTCGAGTATTTTTTCCACAACTG
>NZ_JAQCUN010000282.1:0-831 GCF_027685385.1 Megasphaera sp. AF13-6AC | reverse complement strand
TCGACACGATATCGTGTCGAGCCTCTTTTACATATGTCGTTCTTTTTTCAAATAATTATAAGTTTGTAATAAATCGGGGATGAACTCACTTTTCAATACATATCCCGGTCGTGCTTTCTGTGCCTTTTCGACAGCGGATTTTAAGTCGTAATAAACTTGCCACTTCGATTCGACCAGCTCTTTACCTGTTTGGCGCAGTAAAAAAGCAGGATGATAGGTGGGCATGACGGGAATTTTCTCATAATCAAGCCATTTGCCGCGATTCCTCATAATACTGCCTGCACTACCGTAAAAGTACTGAAAGGCAACCTTGCCGAGGCAGACGATGACGGCCGGCTTGACGGATTCAATTTCCGCACGTAAATGAAGATCTGCGCAAAAACGACCTTCATCTAGGGTCGGGGTACGGTTGTTGCGAGGACGACATTTTACGATGTTGGTTACGTAAATACGGTCTCTTGTAAGGCCGACACTCCAGAGTGCTTTATCCAATAACTTTCCCGACGGGCCTACGAGCGGCACGCCGTACTCGTCTTCCACACCGCCGGGGCCTTCGCCGACAAACATGAGTGGAGAATCTTCAGGGCCGGACCATTGCGTGGGGCCGCGATTGCCTTCACGGCAGAGGTGGCAGGCCGTACAGTCCGTAAGAGCCGCCAGGCGTTCTTTACTCGTCATGACCGCACTCTCCCGTCAGTTAGAATGATATCGGACATCGTTAAATCGGCTGTACATGCGTCGATGAGCTTTATAATATCTTTAGGAGCCGCAAGAATCTGAAGTCCTCTTTGGCCGGCACTGATACTGAAAATATCAATAGAAAGAGCGGTT
>NZ_JAQCUN010000281.1:0-837 GCF_027685385.1 Megasphaera sp. AF13-6AC | reverse complement strand
AGGAATAAGAGTAAAAAAATACTGCCCAAGAAGGCACAGAGACGGCCCAAAAGGGTGTATAGAAAACGTTCGAACATATTTAGCGGCGGCGCTTCCCGGTGAGTACCATGCGCATCGGGCTCTTCTTGCTCGTAATCATCCGCATCATAGAAAGGGGGATTATAGTTGTCGCTAAATTCGGGGTGTCGCTCACTCGGGCCGTCATAATTGAAAATTTGACGACGCTTCCGACATGTCTGTCGATGAGGTGCCGTGTCTATTTCTTCTCCCATGTAATATCGATAAATATCTCGCGGTGAACCGAGCTCTCTACTGATCTCGTCGTCGCTCATGCCAAGACGCCGGCCGCGTATAAAGCGTTCTTCGCAATCGTCCAGGATTTCACGCAGGTCTTTTTTGTTACTGTGGCGAAAGTAGTAACGTAGGAGATCCATAAATTCATTTTTTTTCACTGTAATACCTTCCTGAAGAGTTGTGATTAGCTCTTTCTTGTAATTGAGCCCCTTTATGCCAACAGAAAATTCCGATAGCGGCAATGGAAATCAAGCCAAGCGGTGCGAATATGCGGTAATCCGCAGGTAGAAAGTTCAAGGCTGCTAACGGTTCGGCGCCGGCCAAAATATACCAGGCAATACGAATCATAAAGCCGGCGCAAAACAAGAGTGATACGGTTCCCAGCGTATAGAGTAGGGTATATGCGGATTTACCGGGGGTTGCTGAAGTGGACATGAAAAAACCTCCGAGTGAGAATGTTGTTAAGCAGTTAAAGAATTTATTTTATATTAGCATACTTTATGACACCTAACCAGTAAGGTTGCTTGCGAAAGAAGATGTCAT
>NZ_JAQCUN010000280.1:475-844 GCF_027685385.1 Megasphaera sp. AF13-6AC | reverse complement strand
AGTCCCTGAGGATGAGAATAGACATGACGTATATCCTCCATCCTTGCTCCCGGAACTCCCAAGAGCAGGTGCTGAACATGTACGTATTCTTCCCCTACTATATGGCAGTTGTGACGCAAAATAAGGTCATACACTTCGGCAATGCCGCCGGTAGAAGAGTTTTCTACAGGTAAGACGCCGTAGCGGCACTCACCCGCCTCGACCCGATTTACAAGGTCTTCAAAGTGATCATAAAAGACGATATCCGCACTTTTTCCGAAATGACAATACAATGCTTCGTGGCTATATGACCCGGGGGCCCCGAAACAAGCAATCTTTTCTCTCTTTTTTACACTCATCTTATAAGTCTCCCCGAGTCAGTAATATATC
>NZ_JAQCUN010000280.1:0-465 GCF_027685385.1 Megasphaera sp. AF13-6AC | reverse complement strand
CCAAGGGGGCCGTCAATCGACCTGAAAAATGCCCGCCGCCTCGATAACCGGCACGGCCCGTTGGACGATACACGGATCGTGCCGACCTTTGACGATGAGAGTCGTGTTCTGTTCCGAATCCGTATCGACGGTCTGCTGTTCTCGGCCGATAGATGCCGTAGCTTTAATAACTGTTCGAAAGACAAGGGGCATACCGTTCGTAATGCCGCCGTTAATACCTCCGTTATGGTTGGTCCGCGTCTTTACCGTCCCGTCCTTATCGTAATAAAAGGCATCGTTACTTTCAGATCCTGTCATGGCAGCCAGAGCAAAACCTTCGCCGAATTCAATTCCCTTAACGGCCGGCACGGAAAACAACATTTGTGCCAGCCGGCTTTCAACGGAATCAAAAAGCGGATCACCGTACCCGGCCGGCATACCCGTCACAATGCCTTCAATGATACCGCCGACGGAATCATGGCGGCT
>NZ_JAQCUN010000028.1:12675-13313 GCF_027685385.1 Megasphaera sp. AF13-6AC | reverse complement strand
TGCGGAATTGATTTCCATTCATGCCCAACCGAACGGAATCAATATTAATGATAAGTGCGGTTCCACCCACTTAGAAAGCATCAAAGAAGCCGTGTTGGCACATCATGCGGATTTGGGCATTGCCAACGACGGGGATGCCGATCGCTGTCTTGTTATTGATGAAAACGGCGAAGAACTTGACGGCGACAGAATTATGCTCATTTGTGCTTTGCAGATGAAGGAAGAAAAACGCTTACAAGAAGATACTGTCGTCGGCACGGTTATGAGTAATATAGGGTTTCATAAAGCGGCGAAGGAAATGGGTTGCAAGACGGAAGTTACGGCAGTAGGAGACCGCTATGTGTTGGAGTGCATGCGTAATAAGGGATATTCTCTCGGTGGAGAGCAGTCGGGACATATTATCTTTCTTGATTACAATACGACGGGAGACGGCTTGCTTACGGCTGTACAGCTCATGCGTGTTATGAAGAAACAGGGAAAGAAATTATCCGAATTAGCCGGTATTATGACGAAATACCCTCAAATTTTGAAAAATGTTCGTGTTGAGACCAAGTCCGGGTGGGAAGAAAACACCCTTATTGCCGCGGCCATTTCGGCAGGTGAATCGGAATTAGGCGACGACGGACGCATTTTGACGC
>NZ_JAQCUN010000028.1:0-12665 GCF_027685385.1 Megasphaera sp. AF13-6AC | reverse complement strand
CGGACGCATTTTGGTTCGGCCTTCCGGTACGGAACCGCTCATTCGAGTCATGGCCGAAGGACCGGATGAAGTTGAATTGGAACGCATTGTTGATGATATAGCAGCCGTTATCGAACACGAAATGGGTGAAGTGACGGAGTAGCCGTCCTGTAAAAGAGGTCCTGGCGGATCTCTTTTTTAGGCTTGCAAATAGTCACATTCGAATGCAGATGATATAATAATCGAAAAGTTGCAACGGCAGGGAGGAGGCCCTATGACAGAGGCGGTATACACTATCTTGTCCGGGTTAAATCGTGCCGGATATGAGGCTTATATAGTCGGCGGAGCCGTGCGGGACAAGCTCATGCATAAGGAGCCGCACGATTATGATATTACGACGTCTGCAAGGCCCGAAGAGATTGTTGCTACGGCCCGTAAAGAAGGTTGGCAATGTATCGAATCGGTCGGCCGGTCTTTCGGGGTAAGCCTTATTCTTATAGGCGGGCAGACATATGAAGTGGCTACTTTTCGTGATGAATCGTACGGTGAAGACAGTCACCGACCGGAGAAAATTTGGTATGCACAAACCTTACAAGAGGATGTAAAACGTCGGGACTTTACGGTCAATGCGTTGGCACAGGATAAAGAGGGGCGTATTTACGACTACGTCGGCGGTGTTAAAGACATAAGCAAGAAGACCCTTCGTGCTGTAGGAGATGCGAGTGTGCGTTTTCAAGAGGACGCTCTACGTCTTTTTCGGTTGTGCCGCTTTGCGGGGAAATTGGATTTTACGGTCCACAAAGAGACGCAAAGAGCTATGCCGACTGCTTTTGAACGGGTAAAGGGCTTGTCGGCGGAACGAGTTGTAGCGGAAATCGAACGACTTCTGGTCACGCCGGCGGCTTATAAGGGACTGGATATTCTTGTGCGTTCCGGTTTGGGCAATATGACTTGCCGTCGACGAGAAAACGGCAGGTATACGGATGTGCCGATTTTGCCTGAATGTACGCATCTTCAATACACACCACAGTCCTATCCCTATCATGTCTTTGATGCGTGGGTTCATACTTTGGCCGTCATTGCTCACACCCCCCCGGACCTTACACTGAGGTATGCCGCCCTTTTTCATGATGTGGCTAAGGGCTTGAAAGGTGTGCGAGGCACTAAGGACGGACGTTATACGGATTACGGACATGAGCGTGTCGGAGCGGATATGGCAGCTGCCGTTTTACGACGGTGGCAGTGTAATGAAAAGCTTATAAATCGGGTTGTATGGCTTGTCAAAACGCATATGCAATATCATGCACTGTCAGCCTCTCCTGCGGCCAATATTCGCCGTTGGTTGCGACGTGAAGGAACGAGGGGAGATTTTTCACGAAATACCGACTTAGAGGAAGCCGTACGGCAAGCCACCGTCTTGTCAATTGCCGACGCAAAGGGGTGTCGTCCCGACAGCGATACGACAGGAATAGAGTCATTCGGAGAGTATGTACAGCTATTAGTACAAGCCTTGCCTATTACAACGAAAGATCTGAACTATCCGCCTGAATTGCCGAAACTGTGCGGATCTTATACAGGAGACTGTCTTCGTGTTTTACTCAAACGGGTTCAGGACGGTGCCTTGGAAAATGATGCAGACGTACTCTATGAGGCGTCACGACGATGGTTGAAGCGGCAATTGCAAATAAGGGAAGAAGAGCATGGATAAGGAACAGTTACAACAAAAGAAGGAACAAAAAAAAGACATGAAAATGCGCAAACGCATTTTAAGATGTTTTACAGGGCTTCTTATTTTCGGTCTGGTTCTTACGGTTAGGCTTGTGTGTTTGCAAACCGTACAAAGCGCAGACTTGACGGAACGGGCCGATGCACAAAGTGAAGCGGATCGGAAGATTCAATCGCCGCGCGGCATGATCCTTGACAGAGACGGAAAGGTATTGGCTATCAGTGAAGTGGCCAAGTCCTTATATGCCGACCCGACGATGATGCAGTCCGATACGGACGGAAAGGGTAAAACGCCGGCTGAAGCGGCCGAACTCTTGGCCCCTTATTTGCGTATTAAACAAGATGAGATAGAAGAGCGGCTCAGTCGGGATACGTCCTTTGTATGGCTGGATCGCACTATGGATGACGATAAATATCAAGCTGTGAAGACTGTTATTGCGGATAAACATATTAAAGGCCTACGATTTGTTGATGAAAATCGTCGTTATTATCCTAACGGTACCTTAGCGGCACAACTTATCGGCTTTGTCGGCGACAACGACCACGGCCTGGACGGAATCGAAATGGTTTTGGATGACGATATTCGCGGTGACACGCAAAAGTTGCGTCTTACGACGGACAGTAACAACGTGCCTATTTTTGACTCGGCCTTGGAAAAGGTATTGCCTGATAAGGAAAAATCCGTTCGTCTTACCATTGACAGTACTATTCAGTATATAGCCGAAAAAGGCTTGGATGACATAATGAAAAACAACAAGCCCGAAGGGGCCGCTATTATCATTATGAATCCCAAGACGGGAGAAATCCTGGCCATGGCGAGTCGGCCGAATTTTGACCCTAACGATTATGGAAAGGCTAATAAAGAAGCCTATAAGAATCGAGCTGTTGTCAACTTATATGAGCCGGGGTCTACCTTTAAGCCCTTAATGGCTTCGGCTGCTCTTGATGCGGGGACCTGGACGGAAAGTAAGACTTATAAGGACGTTGGTTATGTCCAAGTTGATGATCGTGTGATTTCCAACTGGGATGACAGCGGTATGGGGACCGTTACGCTGAAAGAGATTCTGAAATTTTCCATTAACACGGGTATGGTAGCCATCGGATTGAATACGGGCGGGAAAATTCTGACCTCTTATGCCGAAAAATACGGATTCGGTAAGCAGACGGGTATTGAACTACCCGGAGAAGGAGAAGGGATCCTCTTTAATCCTGATGAGATGTCGAATATCAACACGGCGACTATGGCTATCGGCCAGGGTATAGCCGTGACACCGTTACAAATGGTACAGGCCTTCGGGGCCGTTGCCAATCACGGCACGATGATGAAACCCTTTGTTATTAAGGAAATAGACAATCCCGACGGTTCTGTTTTTAAAAAGACGGAACCGAAAGAAGTGGGTCAGCCCGTCAGTGCGGAAGTAAGCAGGATTATCAGCACCATTATGGCTGATGAAATAAATTCCGGCGGCGGTTTAAATGCTAAGATTGACGGCTATAATTTCTGCGGTAAAACCGGTACGGCCCAGCGCCTGAATTCGGAGGGAACCGGTTATGCCGACGGCCAGTACATAGGTTCCTTTGTTGGCTTCGGACCTTTGGAGGACCCTGAGTACGTGGTTCTCATCGTTGTCGACAATCCTTCCGGAGTATACTATGGTGCACAAGTAGCGGCACCCGTATTTAAGAGTATGATGACCGATATCGTTCGTATTAAGGGGATTCGTCCCGCATCGGCAGCAGCTGCCAATGCGACAGTTTTGAAAAGTCTTCCCGCAGCGGCGTCGAGAGCCCCTTTGCCACCTGTTGATGTGACAGGAGATACCGTGTTGTTACCGTCGTTTATCGGCTATGACTCGAGAGAAGTAAATGAATGGCTTAATGCTGCCGGATTGGGTTTTATTCCCAACGGGACGGGGCTTGCTACATACCAGGTTCCCGCAGCAGGTACGTATGTGGATGCAGGCAGTAATGTAACTGTTTCATTCTCACGCTGATAGGAAGAAAGAGGAACAAATGAACATGATTTTAGACGGAAAACAGATGGCAACCCTGAGGAAAGCACGATTAACGGCATATATACAATCGGAAAAAGAAGCGGGGCGAGAGAAGAAACTGGCCATTCTTCTTGTAGGTGACTCCGCCCCTTCCGAGTTATATGCACAGTCGGTACAGAGAGTGGCCGCATCAATCGGTATGGAAGCGCTACTGTGCCGCTTTGCCGCCGGTACGCCTCAGGCTGAAATAGTGGCGGCTGTAGGTGATTTGAATAGAAGAGTCGATATAACCGGAATCTTACCACTCCTGCCTCTGCCCGAGGCTTATAATACGGCTGAAATCATCAATGCTTTGTCACCTTGTAAGGATGTAGACGGGCAGACAACCGTCAGTAAGGGCCGCCTCTTTGCAGGCGAACCTTCCTTTGCTCCCTGCACGGCTCAGGCTGTCGTGACAATGCTGGTCGATTACGATATTCCCGTTCAAGGTAAGCACGTTGTCATTGTAGGACGCAGCGATGTAGTAGGTAAGCCTCTTATTCATTTATTTCTTCAAAAAAATGCAACCGTTACGGTTTGCCACAGTAAGACGACAGACCTTTCCGGGATTACGCGGCAGGCGGACATACTCGTCGCTGCCGTAGGAAAGGCCGGTTTTGTCAGTGCTGATATGGTTAAAGACGGAGCCGTTCTCATCGACGTAGGAATTAACCGTGTAGACGGCAAGACTGTCGGCGATATTTGTACGGAAGCGACGACTAAGGCTGCTGCCTATACTCCCGTTCCCGGCGGCATCGGAGCCCTTGTATCGACGATGATATTGGAAAACACGGCTTACGGTATTCGTGAATAATTCTGAGAGAACGGGAAAGTTTAGAATTTATTTATATTTTGTTTAAGCTTCTTTTACACGGTCATCAGAAAGTGCTTTTTATGGATATAGCTGGTAGTCGTTTTTGTTTTCTATCAAGTCATGGCATCTAAGTATCCGACCTATACATTTCCCATGCTCATGCCGCCGGCTCTTCTGTTGGCTCCTTATGCGATAAAGCGGGAAAGAGTTGTGCGTAATACGGTAATTCTCATATCCCTTCTCTTCATAACGGGACTATTCATCTGTATTGCCCCTCTGACACATCGTTATTCGGCAGAGGACCAAGTTCCCTTGTTGCAGTCGCTGACTACGGAAGATACCCTGATTCTTTCGTACGGTATGAGATATCCCGCCTCTATTGTCTACTATTCAGGACATAGGGTTGAGCGATTGGAAACGAAACTGAAAGGCCTCAAGGCATGACCTGGAATGATACGAAGGTCATGCCTTTTTACGCTGGTGAAGACCTTCCCGATGATAGAGATATACTGATTATATCTGATAAAACTGGTGATGCCGTAAAGTCCGGGGAGCTGCCGCGAGAATGGAAAGAAGTAGGGGTGCAAGGAAGAGTTACCTTCTTTAAACGAATTCATCCTTAATCAGAAGGAAATTTTTTAGAATGCCCCTTGAAAAAAGGGAGAAAAAAGGTATAATAAAGACATAACAAATAATAATTATCGATTATATGCAGGAGGGGATTTACATGATTAAATTTTATCGTAACGAAGAAACTAAGGCTATTGTAGTAGCTTTGCAAGGAGAAGCCTGTCCGGGAATGAAAGAGCTCGTAGCCAATACGACAGATGCAGCTCAGGAAAAACACGTTCCTGTCGTAACGAGAGAAAACGGCAAGGTTCATGTTCAAATCGGTTCGGTTGAACATCCCATGTTAGAAGAACATCATATTGAATGGATTGCTCTTGAATCTGAAGGTCGTCTTGTATTTAAATATTTGAAACCCGGTGATAAACCGGTTGCCGACATCTGTGATGCCGCATCAGGCACGGTTTATGAATACTGCAACCTTCACGGCTTGTGGAAGACTGAATTCTAATTGACGAATAAAGAAAAATCTGCACGGAGTATTTCGTGCAGATTTTTTCTTTTGAAAGCCCTTATCAGTAAATTCGATAACCGCCTTGACTAACGGTCGGCAATCTATTATGATAAGTGAAATGGTGGGGTATTGTGCCTTGCTGTTTTATTTTATTTCTGGCAGTTGCATTGTCTGTCGATATTTACGAAAAAGATATATTCTTAGCGCTGGCTCTCATAACGGAGAGGACGAGGAAGAGGTTGTCGAGCATTCAGCGGATGCCTCTCGGCTCAGCCGGTCGATAAAGGTCGTTAAAACCCGATGGTGACGACGGGGACAAAGCGGTATATAAGGCTATCGACAGAACTGCACGCGTAATTGCAAGGAGGTTCTGACTATATGTGCGGTATAGTAGGTTATGTAGGTAAGGAGCAGGCAGCTCCCTTTTTATTGGACGGCTTATCCAAGTTGGAGTATAGAGGGTACGATTCGTCAGGAATCGCTACCTTTGACGGTACAAAGCTTGTCGTAGAAAAATGCGTAGGTCGGCTGGCAGCTTTAGAAGAAAAGATTGCCGGTCATATTCCCCAAGGTCATATCGGTATCGGCCATACGCGTTGGGCGACACACGGTCGTCCGGCAGATAATAATGCCCATCCTCATACAGATGGGAAGGGGCAATTTGCTATTGTTCACAACGGGATTATTGAAAATTATCTGCCCTTGAAAGAGGCTCTTTTGAAAAAAGGGCATGAATTCAAGTCGGAAACAGATACGGAAGTGGTAGCACATCTTTTAGCAGACGTATATGACGGTGATTTCGTTGCCGCTGTTCGTACGGTGCTGAATACGGTCGAAGGATCGTACTCCCTCGTGTTTTTGTCCAAGGCTCATCCTGATTGTCTGATTTGCGCTAAGAAGGATAATCCTTTGGTTATCGGTCTTGGGCAGGGGGAAAACTTTATTGCCTCCGACATTCCGGCCATTATTAACAAGACGAGAAAGACCTATATTTTGAATGACGGTGAAATGGCTGTCGTTCGTGCCGATAATGTAGAAGTCATGAATTTGGCAGGCGAACGGATTGATAAGAAGATTTTTGAAGTCAACTGGAATGCCGAAGCAGCTGAAAAGGGCGGCTACGAACATTTCATGTTGAAGGAAATTCACGAACAGCCCAAGGCTATTCGCGATACCATGTCTCAACGTATTTCAAAAGATGGAAAATCTGTCGTCTTTGACGAATTGAAGTGGGATAAAGATTTCCTTGATTCCATTAACAAAATCGCCATTGTTGCCTGCGGTACGGCTTATCATGCGGGTTTGGTAGGCAAGTCCTACATTGAAAAACTTGTCCGACTGTCTGTGGAAATCGATGTAGCTTCCGAATTCCGTTATAAAGAGCCGATTATTGACGACAAGACTTTGGTCATCGTCGTCAGTCAGTCCGGGGAAACGAGCGATACCTTGGCGGCCTTGAAAGAATCGAAACGACTCGGTGCCAAGACCTTGGCCGTTACCAACGTAGTGGGTTCATCCATTGCCCGTGAAGCAGACCAGGTCATCTATACCTGGGCCGGTCCGGAAATTGCAGTAGCTTCGACCAAGGCTTATACGACGCAACTTGTAGCCTTTTTCATGTTAGCTCTGTACATGGCGGAAATTAAGGGGACTCAGTCGCATGAACGGGTGAGCGAATTAATTGAGGCCCTGCGTAAATTGCCCGATAATGTGGGACGCACCTTTGAAGATGTAGAGCCTGTTAAAACCTTTGCTCGTCAATACGGGTTCAATGAGGACGCCTTCTTTATCGGCCGTTCTTTGGACTATAATGTGGCGATGGAAGGCTCGTTGAAGCTTAAAGAAATTTCTTACATCCATGCGGAAGCCTATGCCGCCGGTGAATTAAAGCACGGCACACTGGCACTTATTGTAGAAGGAGTGCCTGTCATTGCCTTGGCAACGCAGAAGCATGTGTATGAAAAAACTCTCAGTAATATTAAAGAAGTAAAAGCTCGTGATGCCGTCGTTATCGGGATCGCTACGGAAAATGATACGGAACTTGAAAAGTATGCGGATCATGTCATTAAGGTTCCCGAAACGGATGAACTTTTGACGCCGATATTGGCTGTTATTCCTTTGCAGCTTTTGGCTTATTATGCCGCTATTACTCGCGGTGCCGATGTAGATAAGCCGAGAAACCTGGCTAAATCCGTCACGGTAGAATAATTACATAATAAGAAATGTAAAAGAGTCTTGTCTTGGGGCAAGACTCTTTTTTTTGAGAAAAAACAACTCTAATGCAAGCACACCATAGCTATTTAATTTATAATGCTAAAACGGCAATATAATTATTCTTGACACGCATAGATAAGTATATATATAATAAACATATAGTTAAACGTTATACTAAACTGCGATAAGGAGTGAATTTCATGGTAAAACTGATTACAAAAACTATGGACGGTAACCAAGCGGCAGCAGACGTAGCTTATGCATTTACGGAAGTGGCCACGATTTATCCTATTACGCCGTCATCGCCCATGGCTGAACATGTCGATGCTTGGTCGGCACACGGGCGGAAAAATCTTTTCGGACAACCTGTTAAGCTGGTTGAAATGCAGTCTGAAGCCGGAGCTATCGGGGCTGTTCACGGTGCCTCCGAAGCAGGCAGTCTCTGTTCCACCTTTACGGCGTCACAAGGCTTGATGCTCATGATTCCCGTATTACATCGTTTGTCCGGTCAGTTAAAGCCGGTAGTACTTCACATTGCGGCACGTACGGTAGGTACACACACCATGTCCATATTCGGCGACCATTCAGACGTTATGGGCTGTCGTAATACGGGCTTTGCTATGCTTTGCAGTGCCGGTGTACAGGAATGTGCCGACTTAGCGGCAGTAGCTCATTTGTCGACCATCAAAGGGCATGTACCGTTTATGCATTTCTTTGACGGGTTCCGTACGTCTCACGAAATCCAGAAGATTCATACGGTGCCTGAAGAAGAGCTGAAAAAACTCATTGATGAAGACGCTTTGTATGAATTTAAACATAAAGGGCTGAATCCGGAACACCCGGTTATGCGCAGTACCGTAACGAATCCGGACATGTACTTCCAATCGAAGGAAGCCAGCAATATCTGGTACGACCGTTTGCCTCAGATCGTCGATGAATACATGCAACAAATCAATACGCTCACAGGTCGCAACTATAAACTCTTTAACTACTACGGTGCAGAAGATGCCGAAGATATCTTAATCGGCATGGGTTCCGTTACGGGTGCTGTTCAGGAAACGGTAGATACATTGAATAAACAAGGCAAGAAGACCGGTTATATTCAGGTTCATTTATACCGTCCCTTCTCCTTACCGCACTTTACACAGGCCTTGCCGAAGACAGTTAAACGCATTACCGTATTGGACCGCACGAAGGAACCGGGTGCCTTAGGCGAACCCTTGTATGAAGATGTGTGCGCAGCTATTCGCCACACGGACTTGTCACCTGAAATTTTTGCCTGTCGGTATGGTCTTTCTTCCAAAGACGTATCTCCCGCATCCATCCATGCCGTATTCTGTAACATGGAAGCGGTAAAGCCGAAAGTTCACTTTACAGTCGGTATAAATGATGATGTAACGAACCTTTCCATTCCCGACGTACCTTTAGTCGTCGATCATGACGGTATCGTTAACTGCAAGTTCTGGGGCTTCGGTTCCGACGGAACGGTAGGGGCTAATAAGAACTCCGTAAAAATTATCGGTGATAATACGGACATGTTCGTACAGGCTTATTTTGAATATGATACGAAAAAATCGGGCGGCGTTACGAAGTCTCACTTGCGCTTCGGTAAGAACCCCATTCGCTCGACTTATTACATCAAAGCGGCTGATTTCCTGGCTTGCCATAAACCCGTTTACATGAGTACTTACGACATTGTCGGTGAAGTGAAAGACGGCGGTGTATTCCTCTTGAACTGCGGCTGGTCACAAGACGAACTGGAAACGCATCTTTCCGCCAAGGTTAAGCGGGATATCGCTCGTAAGAAGCTCCGCTTCTATATCATAGATGCTGCTAAGATTGCCGGTGAACTCGGTCTGGGGACGAACCGTACCAATACGGTATTGCAGGCAGCTTTCTTTAAACTGGCCAATATACTGCCTATTGAAGATGCTGTAGAATATATGAAAAAAGCTATTCAAAAAACCTATATGGCCAAGGGTGACAAGGTAGTTGCCATGAATCAGGCGGCTGTTGATCGCGGTATCAGTGATGTTGTGGAAGTACAGGTTCCGACTGCATGGGCTGAGTTACCGGAAGAAAAAGCGCAGGAAGATACGAGAAATCTTCCGGAATTCATTAAAAAGATTGTTGAACCTTCGAACTTGCAAAAGGGTGATGACATTCCCGTCAGCGAATTCGTTCCTTATGCCGACGGATCTTATCCTATGGGTTCCACTCAGTACGAAAAACGCGGCATTGCGTCTGTTGTGCCTCGCTGGATTGCCGACAATTGTATTCAATGTAATCGTTGCTCCTTCGTTTGCCCCCATGCGGCTATTCGTCCCTTCCTGGCATCTGAAGAAGAGCAGGCGAAGGCTCCCGAAGGTTTTGTAACCAAAAAGGCCGTAGGCAAAGATATGGATAAATACGGTTTCCGTATTCAAGTATCTCCCCTTGACTGCTACAGCTGCTATACCTGTGTCAATGTATGCCCGGCTAAGGAAAAGGCTCTGGTCATGGAACCTTTAGATACACAGGTTAAAGAACATGAAAACTGGGAATATGCCGTAAGCCTTACTCAAAAGGAAACGGGCCTGGATAAATACACCGTTAAGGGCAGTCAGTTCAACCAACCCTTACTTGAATTCTCCGGCGCTTGTGCAGGTTGTGCCGAAACGGCTTATATGAAAGTATTAACACAGCTTTTCGGACAGCGTATGTTGGTTGCCAATGCAACCGGTTGTACTCAGGCCTGGGGCTCGGCAATGCCCAGTTTATCCTATACGGTAAATAAAGACGGCTTCGGCCCGGCTTGGTCCAACTCCGTATTTGAAGACAATGCCGAATTTGCTCTCGGTATGTCCTTATCTATGGAACAACAACGTGACGACATTCGCCTCAAAACGGAAGAACTCGTTACTTTAGTAGACGGTGAGCTTCGCGATGCAGCCAATAAGTGGCTTGAATCCTTTGGGTGCAGTAATGAAGGCGAAGTGACGGAAGCAACGAGTAAGGCCTATATTGCAGCCTTGGCTAAGGCTCAAGTGAACGGTCGTGCTGCTGAATTGCGGACGTATCTGTTGGCTCATAAAGAACACATTGTTAAGAAAACCATCTGGATGTACGGCGGTGACGGTTGGGCTTATGACATCGGGTACGGCGGTCTTGATCACGTCCTGTCCATGAACTACAATGTCAACATTATGCTCGTCGACACGGAAGTATACTCCAACACGGGTGGACAGTCCTCTAAGGCTACGCCGGTAGGTGCTGTAGCTCAATTCGCTTCAGCCGGCCGTCGTTTGCCCCCATGCGGCTATTCGTCCCTTCCTGGCATCTGAAGAAGAGCAGGCGAAGGCTCCCGAAGGTTTTGTAACCAAAAAGGCCGTAGGCAAAGATATGGATAAATACGGTTTCCGTATTCAAGTATCTCCCCTTGACTGCTACAGCTGCTATACCTGTGTCAATGTATGCCCGGCTAAGGAAAAGGCTCTGGTCATGGAACCTTTAGATACACAGGTTAAAGAACATGAAAACTGGGAATATGCCGTAAGCCTTACTCAAAAGGAAACGGGCCTGGATAAATACACCGTTAAGGGCAGTCAGTTCAACCAACCCTTACTTGAATTCTCCGGCGCTTGTGCAGGTTGTGCCGAAACGGCTTATATGAAAGTATTAACACAGCTTTTCGGACAGCGTATGTTGGTTGCCAATGCAACCGGTTGTACTCAGGCCTGGGGCTCGGCAATGCCCAGTTTATCCTATACGGTAAATAAAGACGGCTTCGGCCCGGCTTGGTCCAACTCCGTATTTGAAGACAATGCCGAATTTGCTCTCGGTATGTCCTTATCTATGGAACAACAACGTGACGACATTCGCCTCAAAACGGAAGAACTCGTTACTTTAGTAGACGGTGAGCTTCGCGATGCAGCCAATAAGTGGCTTGAATCCTTTGGGTGCAGTAATGAAGGCGAAGTGACGGAAGCAACGAGTAAGGCCTATATTGCAGCCTTGGCTAAGGCTCAAGTGAACGGTCGTGCTGCTGAATTGCGGACGTATCTGTTGGCTCATAAAGAACACATTGTTAAGAAAACCATCTGGATGTACGGCGGTGACGGTTGGGCTTATGACATCGGGTACGGCGGTCTTGATCACGTCCTGTCCATGAACTACAATGTCAACATTATGCTCGTCGACACGGAAGTATACTCCAACACGGGTGGACAGTCCTCTAAGGCTACGCCGGTAGGTGCTGTAGCTCAATTCGCTTCAGCCGGCCGTCGTTCGAATAAGAAGGACCTGGGACGACTTCTCATGACATACGGCCACATTTATATTGCACAGGTTGCTTTAGGGGCCGATTCCAATCAATTAATGAAGGCTATTAAAGAAGCGGAAGCCTATGACGGACCGTCTATTATTATCGCCTACTCGCCGTGTATCAACCACGGTCTCAGCTGCGGTATGGGACGGGCTCAGGAAGAAATGAAACGTGCCGTTGACTGCGGGTACTGGCACTTGTATCGGTACAACCCGGATTTGAAGAAGGAAGGAAAGAACCCCTTCATTCTCGATTCTAAGGAACCGCAAGCATCGTTCCGCGATTATCTTATGGGAGAAACGCGCTATGCCGCTTTGACAAGAACTTTCCCGGATATTGCCGATGAACTGTTTACACAGGCAGAAAACTTTGCTAAAGAAAAATACGATATTTACCAGACTTTGGCAGATAAATAAGAGTTAATAAAATCCGCTCCTTATAAAGGAGCGGATTTTATATAAGGCTCTGTCACAACAAATGGTTGATTTTGACGAGAAATAGCGTATAATAATAGTA
>NZ_JAQCUN010000279.1:0-845 GCF_027685385.1 Megasphaera sp. AF13-6AC | reverse complement strand
ATGCCTTCCTGAATCATAGCCTGTGCCAATAAGGTAGCTGTCGTCGTACCGTCGCCTGCCACGTCATTGGTCTTCGTAGCAACTTCTTTTACGAGCTGTGCCCCCATGTTTTCAAAGGGATCTTCCAATTCAATATCACGAGCAATCGTAACACCGTCATTCGTAATAGTAGGGGCGCCGAATTTCTTATCCAATACTACGTTACGACCCTTAGGTCCCAACGTTACTTTTACCGCATTTGCCAATGCATCTACACCGTTGCCCAGAGCACGGCGTGCTTCTTCGTTAAACAAAATCTGTTTTGCCATTATGAGTCACTCCTTATAAGAAATGCTATATTATATAGTCGCCAAAATATCACGTTCACTGACAATTAAATAATCAACGCCGTCATATTTAACTTCCGTACCTGCATATTTCGAGAAAATAATTTTATCGCCTACGCTTACTTCCAAGGGAGTACGCGTACCGTTATCCTGTAATTTACCTGTGCCTACGGCAACAACTTCCCCCTGGCTCGGTTTTTCTTTAGCCGTATCGGGCAGGAAAATACCGCTCGCCGTCTTTTCTTCCTGTTCTAATACACGAATTACTACACGATCTCCTAACGGTTTAATCATCGTATGTTCCTCCTCATATCATTCATTTCTATCTTCATTGTTAGCACTCAAGTTTTACGAGTGCTAACCACAAGACTTATATTACCCATTAAAGGTGAAAAAGTCAAGATTTATTTTTATTCGTTTCTGCACGAATTAAATCGGTCGCCGCCTTTTTCATAGAGATACCGTGCTTCATGCAATACTGTTGAAGACGCCGTTGTGCCTCTCCTTCCGTAATACCGT
>NZ_JAQCUN010000278.1:0-849 GCF_027685385.1 Megasphaera sp. AF13-6AC | reverse complement strand
GCATTTCCTTCATTTACGGATATACAATTGCAAATAGCCGCTCTGACGGAAACGGCCGGGCGACTTATGGATGATTGTATTGAACGACGATTCTCACAGTGGGAACGAACGACGACACGAATTCGCCTACATCAATATAATGAATTCGTAACGGTCAAAAAAGACAATTTAAATCGCTTGGTGGAAAGTGCAAGACAAAAGACGGAGTATTTGTTACTGCAAAAACAACATGCGTTGGATAAGATAAAATCGCGAGCTGAAGGTATGAACCCGACCGCTTTTTTACGCAAAGGGTACGGGCAGTTGTTGCAAGACGGTGAAGTCATAGCCGGAATTTCGGCTGTAAATCGCAAGAAACCTTTAGAAATACAACTTGTTGACGGGGTTATTGTGGCGGAAGTGAAAGAGGTGATTGAACGTGGTGAAAAAAACGGATAAATTAAAAAATTTTGAGAAGGATTTTGAAGAGTTGGAAAGACTGGTAGACTCTCTTGATAATCCCGGGTTGACCTTACAGGAATCTCTGGATATTTTTGAAAAAGCCGTAAAATTGTCCGGCACCTGTGAAAGTGCACTTGAATACGCTCGTCAACGAGCCCAGGCTTTGGCGGAAGTAAGGGGAGAAGACGCAACACAAGCTGAAGATACAAAGACGGCTTATGAAGAAGGGACGTTGGGGCTATGAGTTTTCGTACCTTGTTGGAAAGTCGTAAGAAACGAATCGACACCCGTTTAGCCGAACTGTTACAAACGAGTACGCCCGAGTTTTCCGGTCTTTATGAAGCCATGAATTACAGCCTTAATGCAGGCGGTAAGAGAATACGGCCCGTTTTGTTTCTGGCTGTTTTG
>NZ_JAQCUN010000277.1:0-863 GCF_027685385.1 Megasphaera sp. AF13-6AC | reverse complement strand
CGACGTTATTGGTACCGATAACTGCGCGCATGAATTTTTGAGTTAAGTAGCCTACTTCATTTCCGGGACCGCGAGCCGAGCCGGCACCCATAACCGTGTCGGGGCCGTATTCTTTGATGATGGCCTTTAAGCGATCGGCAGTATACTGAATAGCTTCTTCCCAAGTAGCCGGTTCCAAGGGAGCTCCCTTGCCGCCGCGACGGATTAAGGGAGTGCGAATACGTTTGGTTAAAATTTTGGGGTCATTCAGATAATCCCAGCCGTACAGGCCTTTCAAGCACAAACGTCCGTCATTGTTTACGCCGTGCGGCGATCCCTTTGCTTCAATGACGCGATTATTTTCTCTGTCTACAGTACAGTCAATAAGACAGCCCGTACCGCAGTAGGGACAGACGGTAGTAATCGTTTCGTAAGACATGTGGTGATTCACCTCTTTTAATAAGCGCATAGATGAACAATTACATAACTATACGCCAAAAGAAAAATTCTCATGAGTTTTACTCATGGATGCTTTGATACACATCTATTCTATACCTAATTTTCTCAATATGCAACACGTAAAAACGAAAATTTTTACGGCTCATAAAGGGAGAGATAGTTAAAACATCAGATAAAATGGGGATTTTACAGATTGGCCAATAGTTTTATGTATTTCGCCAAGGCAGAAATATTGTCAACGTGTAAAGTATTAAAATACACTGAATTCGTATCCTTTCGTCGTGTCACCAAGGCGACCGTTTCATTGTCCCCTTCTGCGGCACCGGCTTCAGGCGGTAAAACCAATAGTTTCGGAAAAAGGCCGTGACGGCGACTTTCAATGAGGACCAAATCTACGGGCATAGAAAAGGCGGCGTGCTCTATAG
>NZ_JAQCUN010000276.1:525-871 GCF_027685385.1 Megasphaera sp. AF13-6AC | reverse complement strand
CTCGCCGACACATACGGGCAATAATGCCCAAATTATGAGAAATAAGGAGTACGGCCATATGTAACTCTTCCTGCATTTGTTGCAGAACGTTCAGTACCTGTGCTTCCGTCGTGACATCAAGGGCCGTCGTCGGTTCGTCGGCGAAAAGAAGTCGCGGCTTACAGGCAATGGCTGCCGCTATGAGACAACGTTGGCGCATCCCTCCCGACAGTTCGTGCGGATAGGAGCGGACACGTTGAGATGCCCCGCTTATCCCTACAGATTGAAGAAGCCGAACGGCTTCTTCAGCAGCTTCTTTCTTTGACAAGTGGAGATGGAGTCTCAGACCTTCTTCAATTTGCTCGCC
>NZ_JAQCUN010000276.1:0-515 GCF_027685385.1 Megasphaera sp. AF13-6AC | reverse complement strand
ATTTGCTCGCCTACCGTAAGCACGGGATTTAATGAGGTCATCGGGTCTTGAAATACCATGGCCATTTCCTTGCCTCGTAGCGTATTCATTTCCCGTTCCGAAAAGTTTTCAATATTAAAACCGTCCCAAATAATTCGTCCCGATGTAAGTTTTGATACGGACGGCGGTAAGAGCTTCATTACCGTTTGGGAGGTAACGGACTTACCACATCCCGATTCGCCCACAATACCGACCATTTCTCCCTCATCAAGATAAAACGATACGCCGTGAACGGCCTCTACCGGGCCGCGAGGGGTTGCAAAAGAGACGGAAATATGGTCTACCTCTAATAAATGCTTCATATATTCCCATCCTTCCCCGTCTGCGGATCCGCCAAATCATATAGACCGTCACCTAAAAAAACAAATCCCAACATAGTTAAGCACAAGGCCGCGGCGGGGAAAAAGAGTTGGAACGGAAAGGATCGGATGCTGTTAATCCCCTCGGACGTCAAAACGCCCCAACTGGCCATGGGA
>NZ_JAQCUN010000275.1:0-872 GCF_027685385.1 Megasphaera sp. AF13-6AC | reverse complement strand
TCTGCAGATTGGCTATGCAAGGGAAAAATACGCGACAACGGTTTTTCCCACGCAGTCTGCAATTCCGATAAGGAAATACGCACATCTCCCGCGACGGCCTCGGGCTCTTCAATCGTCCGGGCCACGACGGCAACGGCACTGAGCTGCTGAGCCCATTGAACTCCCTTTTCCGCATCCGTTTCCACTACAATCGCCCCATACCGAAGTGCGAACAGGTCTTCAGAACTTACGTCCGAAGAAACTGTAAAGCCGATCCCGTTGCCGAAAGCCATTTCCGTAAGCGTAGCCGCCAGACCGCCCTTACCGACGGCACGTGCGCTGTAAATATCTCCTGACGCCATGTGCTTATGAATAAAGTCGCAGTGCTGACGGAATACGTCCCAATCCAAAACAGCATCTTCGCCGCGGCAAATATCAAAGAGAACAACTGCATGTCCGGCCTTTTTAAATTCCGGTGAAACAATGTGTTTTGCATTTTCCGTCGTTACGGCAAAGGATACCAGTGTCGGCGGAACCGTCAGTTGTTCAAAGGTACCGCTCATGCTGTCTTTACCGCCGATAGCCGCAATTTGCAGTTCTTTCTGAGCCGTATACGCCCCCAACAGAGCTGCCACGGGCTCACCCCAAGCACGAGCATCCGTACCGAGACTTCTGAAAAATTCCTGTAGCGTTAAATACGCTTTTGTACGGTCACCGCCTAAGGCCACTAACTTCGCTACAGACTGAACGACAGCGTATAAAGCGCCGTGGAAGGGACTCCATGATGCCAACTCGGGATCATAGCCGTGGGTGAAAACACTGGCCGTTTCTGTCTTTTGTCCCACACCTACGGGAATACGTGCGACCATACCTTCAACCGGTGTTTTTTGGTA
>NZ_JAQCUN010000274.1:0-876 GCF_027685385.1 Megasphaera sp. AF13-6AC | reverse complement strand
TATCGGGTAACTTGGCAAAAGTCGTAAATTTCGTATCACCGTATACGAGTTCACAATAAATTTCATCGGCTAAAACGACCAAGTCGTGCTTTTTAGCAAATTCGGCAATGGGCATCAATTCTTCCGCCGTCATAACAGTACCTGTCGGGTTATTCGGATAGCCGATAACCATAGCCTTTGTCTTCGGCGTTACTACCTTTTCCAAGGCTTCTACAGACAGTTTGAAATCATGTTCCGGATAGGTCGGAACCATAACGGGAATACCGCCGGCTAATTGTACGGCGGCCGGATAGGCTACGTATGCCGGATCGGGAATAAGTACTTCATCTCCATGGTCGACAATAGCCTGCAAGGCCATGGCCAAGCCTTCCGATACGCCGACGGTAACGATGATTTCACTGGCAGGATCGTATTTAACCCCATAATGTTTGTCAAAATAATCGGAAATGGCTTCACGTAATTCGGGAAGACCCGAGTTACCCGTGTATCCCGTTTCTTTATTGTTAAGGCTGTCAATCATGGCTTGCCGAACCTTATCGGGTGCTGCAAAATCAGGTTCGCCGATACTCAAGGACAAAACCCCCTGAATCTGATTGGCAATATCAAAGAACTTGCGAATACCCGACGGTTTAATGGCTCGTACATTAGCAGATACATAGTTATCCCAATTCATTATGACCACCTCATTTAATCTAATAAGTATATTTAACAGCAACTGCGATTTTCACAGTTTCCTCTACGAATCTTATTTACCGTCACCTTCATACCGTTCGAATTCAATTTTTTCTTCTTGTTTGTTAAAGCCTACAATATAGTACATAGCAACCAGGATTACGAGCCAAATAACCGTAGAAATAATACCGATGCGCGTATTCG
>NZ_JAQCUN010000273.1:0-888 GCF_027685385.1 Megasphaera sp. AF13-6AC | reverse complement strand
TGTTACAAATGGAACGTGGTATACTATGAATATAAAGAATTTATCTTGTGAATAATCTATTACAAGCGAGATAAATCCGGTTTTGCACATTTAAAGGAGGTTATTACAATGGCTTATAACAACATTAAATTTGAAAACCAGGACGGAATCGGTGTTTTGACGATTGATCGCCCGAAGGCACTGAATGCGTTGAATTCCGAAACGCTGTTGGAATTAAATGATTTGGTAGGCAAACTCGAAACGGATAAAGACGTTAAAGTAGTAGTCATTACCGGCGGTGGAGATAAATCCTTTGTTGCCGGTGCGGATATTAAGGAAATGTCCACGAAAAATGCTGTAGACGGCCGCAACTTCGGTAAAATCGGTCAGGATGTATTTACCCGCATTGAAAACCTTCCTCAGCCGGTTATTGCAGCTGTTAACGGCTTTGCTCTCGGCGGCGGTTGTGAATTGGCTTGTGCTTGCGACTTCAGATATGCTTCTGAAAATGCGCTCTTCGGCCAACCTGAAGTCGGCCTCGGCATTACTCCCGGTTTCGGCGGTACGCAACGTTTGCCCCGTGTCGTAGGTCGCGGTTACGGTAAAGAATTGATCTTCACGGCTGCTAATATTAAAGCCGATGAAGCGTATCGTATCGGCCTTGTTAATAAAGTCGTTCCCCAGGAAGAATTGATGCCGACGGTTATGAAAGTGGCTAAGAAGATTGCGGCTAATGCTCCTATTGCCGTACAACTTTCCAAAGCAGCTATTAATCGCGGTATGCAGTGCGATATCGTTACGGGTATTGCTTATGAAGACGAAGTATTCGGCCTGTGCTTCTCCACAGAAGATCAGACGGAAGGTATGGCTGCCTTCATGGAAAAGAGAAAAGAAAAGAATTTCCAGGGT
>NZ_JAQCUN010000272.1:0-895 GCF_027685385.1 Megasphaera sp. AF13-6AC | reverse complement strand
TTCTGAAAATGGGGGAAGAATTTGCCAAACGCCTGGAAGGATTTTTCGTAGACCGCATCGTTACCATTGAATCGTCGGGCATTGCCGTAGCCTTTGCCGCTTCCGTGGCCATGGGTAACAAGCCCCTCGTCTTTGCTAGAAAGAAAAAATCTCTCCTCACAGCAGCAAACGTATACATGACGGATATCTACTCCTATACGAAAGAAGAAACCTATCGTGCCTCTATTAGTCGTGACTATATTAAGGCAGGCGAAAAAATCCTCATTGTAGACGACTTCCTGGCCAGCGGGGCGGCAGCTATAGGACTGGCAAACTTGGTCGAGCAGGCGGGAGCTACCGTAGCCGCCATCGGCATCGTCGTGGAAAAATCTTTCCAGCCGGGAAGAAAACTTTTGGAAGACCGAGGATACCGAGTAGAATCCTTGGCACGAATTGAAAAATTTGAAGATAACAAACCCGTATTTGTAGAATAAGGGAGAAGGAAAAACAGGGCCTCTCATTGAGAGAGCCACAAAAAGGACGCATGCATAGCATGCGTCCTTTCTTCATCTCCTACTAACTTCCTCCACGACCTACTTCCGAATCTCAGCCGTATCAAGCAGGGTGCCGTCAGGCAAGAAGTATTGGAAGCGGATGGTGTCGGCAGTGGCTTCCATCGTCATGTAGTTGTCCGTTTCGGGCTGGGGCGGTACGTAGAGGTCCAAGGCATGTTGTTTCCACAGGCTCGGATAGCGTACGTCGCCGGCGACTCCCGTAAGGAGGTAAAGCGGACCCGATTCGTCTCTGACAAAATTTTTGATATGGCCGCGGTTACGGTAGGTGTGCAGGTGGCCCGTCAGGACAGCGTCTACGTTATAGGTGTCGAAGATGGGCATAAAGACCCGACCTTCGTCGC
>NZ_JAQCUN010000271.1:0-908 GCF_027685385.1 Megasphaera sp. AF13-6AC | reverse complement strand
GATCACGCTGTCTTCACCCATGGAAATGGCGTTAAAGGGACAAGCTTCCATGCACTTGGGCTTAGGGCATTGACGGCACTGTACGGGCTTTGTCATGTCTTTGGTAATTTGAATTTGGACGCGCGGCGTAAAGTCGTAACTGTCCGGGTCCATGTTGAATACATTCTTTCCCGTATGATTGACAACGCAGGCAATCATACAGGTGCGGCAGCCGATGCACAGCATAGGGTCCGATTTGATGAATTTATTCATTCGATGCCGCCTCCGTTTCTTCGAGAACGCCCGTTAAGCGGCGAATTTCTTTGTATCGTTCAATAACTTCCTGTTCGGCTGCTTTTTGGTCGTCGATTTTTTCAACGCGGCAGGCACAGTATTTGAATTCCGGTGTATTACTCTTCGGATCGAGTTTGGCGTTAGTCAATTCGTTGCACGCGCCGACCCACCACTGATAGGTCATGTACGTAGCACCCTTGGATACACGTTCTGTCGGCAAAGCTCTTGTAATCGTTTGGCCACGAGGCGAGAAGACACGCACCAGTTCACCGTCTTTAATGCCTAAAGCTTCGCAATCGTCGGGGTTCATTTGAATGAAGCCCGGTTCGTCGGCGAGGGATCGCAAGAGGCGGCAGTTACCCGTCATGGTACGGACGGAGTAGTGACCGACTTCGCGGACTGTAGACAAGGATAAGGGGAATTCTTCCGTTTCTTTTTCCTTTACAGGTGTAAAGGGGAAGAAGTAGAAATGTCCCTTTCCTTCCGGTTTGTTAAAGGTAGCCCCTTCGTGAAGGAATTTCGTGCCCTTATCTTTCGGGTCGCGAGTGTAGCAGGGCCACTGAATGCCGTAGTTGGCTTCCATTTTTTCATACGTAGCCCCGTAGTATTTCGGTGAAAGGGAAATCATTTCATCC
>NZ_JAQCUN010000270.1:690-913 GCF_027685385.1 Megasphaera sp. AF13-6AC | reverse complement strand
TTAGTAGCCAATGACGGAAGTGCCGACGGCGCCTATTCTGTCGATGCTGACGGCAAGGTGAACTTGACGGTAGAAGATAAGAAGCATGCAGGCGTAAAAGAAACGGTTACAATTAAGAATGTGGCATCCAAGACGGCTGTAGACAATTTGTCGAATCGCTCCGTACAGTACGATGTAACGGGCGGCGTCGTAAATAAAAACTCCGTTACCATGGCAGGCAGCA
>NZ_JAQCUN010000270.1:0-680 GCF_027685385.1 Megasphaera sp. AF13-6AC | reverse complement strand
ATGGCAGGCAGCACGTACGTCAATAAGACGGGCGGCACGCATATTACCAACGTAGCCTATGCGACGGGCAACGACGGAAGCGAAGTCGTAAACGTAGACTACCTGACGGATCAGGTAAATAACGCCGTAACGAATACGACGACGAACATTACGAACAACCTGACGGCCAAGGGTATGAACTTCGTCGGTAACGACGGGCAGGTAATTCACAAGGACTTGGGATCGACCTTGGGCATTGTCGGCGGCGGCACGAAGGCAGATTCCGAATATAGCGGTGAAAATATTAAGACCGTAAAAGATGCAAACGGCAATATTTCCGTCATGATGGATAAAAACCTTGTTACCGAATCCGTTCAAGTCGGTAAAGACGGCAAAGACGGCAAGATCGGCATTAACGGTAAAGACGGCGTAGACGGTATTAACGGTACAAACCGTGTAGACATTCATGTTGAAAAAGGTCAGCCCGGCGTCAACGGTACGGACGGTGTTACTCGCATTGTTTACGAAGACAAGACGGGAAATCACGAAGTGGCAACCCTGGACGACGGCATGAAGTTTGCCGGAGATAACGGCACGGTAATTTCCAAGAAACTCAACGAACGGTTGGATGTCCGCGGCGGAGCTGCAGGAGCCTTGTCTGACGGCAATATCGGCGTCAACAACATTGGCGGAGTCTTAAA
>NZ_JAQCUN010000027.1:0-13398 GCF_027685385.1 Megasphaera sp. AF13-6AC | reverse complement strand
CGGTCTTTTGTCTATACGCATACACCTTCTCCGACTTCTACATCGTGGTCAGCTTCCATAAGTACCTGTCCAACTCTTACAATGAATAAAAGAAGTACCTCTAACGAGGCACTTCTTCACATAACACGACTTGATTTTTTTCATCCGTTTCTTCAAGTTGAACGGACACGGCTTCTCGTAAAGCCGTAGGAACATTTTTCCCTACATAGTCGGCCCTAATAGGAAGTTCTCTATGTCCGCGATCTATCAAAACAGCCAGTTCTATAAACTTCGGACGACCCGCCTCCATGACGGCATTTAAAGCCGAGCGCACAGTTCTGCCGGTAAATAAAACGTCATCGACTAAGACAATCGTCTTGTCGTCGGCATTAAAAGCAGTCTTACCCTTGTCGACGCGACGAATATCCGTCCGTTTTCGATCGTCACGATAAGCGGATATATCCAAGTCGTAAACGGGAACGACGACTTCCTCTATGGATTCCAATTCACGAGCCAATCTTTGCGCCAAGGGAACACCGCGAGTATGAATCCCGACGAGAATCATCTGTTCCAATCCTTTGTTACGCTCGATAATTTCGTGGGCAATACGCCGTATGGCTCGTTCTATAGCCTTTTCATCCAATAACAAGGTTTTGTATCGCAACATTACACACCTCCGCCGTCAACAGCTTGTACGACAGCCTTAAAATCATCGGGCCAAGGGGCTTCAAAATGCATGGCTTGCTTCGTAATAGGATGCACTAAATCAAGAGCACAGGAATGAAGCGCCTGCCCTTCAATGGGAAAGGCGTCTCTTTTATACCCGTACAGGGGATCATTTACTACGGGATGCCCGATATAAGCCATATGCACGCGAATCTGGTGAGTCCGTCCTGTCTCCAAACGACACTGTACCAACGTATAGTTACCGAACCTCTCCAATACAGTAAAATGTGTAATCGCATCTTTGCCGTCCTTCATATTGACGGCCATTTTAACGCGGTCCTTAGGATGTCGTCCCAAGGGTGCATCAATACGCCCCTTTGCTTCCACAATATTGCCGTGAACGAGAGCAACATAGGTGCGTCGTGCCGTATGGCTCTTAATCTGTTCCGCCAGGCTTTTATGTGCCGTATCGGTTTTAGCCGCTACCATAAGCCCCGATGTATCTTTGTCCAGTCGATGAACAATGCCGGGACGAATAACACCGTTAATCCCCGACAACTCGCCGCCGCAATGCCATAAAAGTGCATTTACAAGGGTCCCGTTCGGATTTCCCGCCGCCGGATGGACAACCATACCTCGTGCCTTATTAACAATAATAATATCCTTATCTTCATATACAATATCTAAAGGGATATTTTCAGCCTCAACCGTAAGGTCTTCAGCCTCATCCTTTTCAATGACGATTTCGTCACCTTCCGCCACGCGGTAGTTGGCTTTCAGGATGCGGTCACGCATGGAAACCTTCCCATTCTTTATGAGATTCCCTGCATACGAACGAGATATATCCAAAGCCCTTGCTACATATATATCAACCCGTATTCCCGTATCTTTATCAGTTACGACAGAGGTTATAACTTCCATTTCAACCGCCTTACTCCGAACCGTGGGTCCAGCAATAAATGAGTAATAAAAAGACACCTACTACAATGGCTATATCGGCAATATTAAATACGGGCCATACCCGAAAATCGAAAAAATCCGTTACGGCTCCGAATAAACATCTATCAACTGCATTACCGAAGGCACCGCCTAACAATAGCCCCGTACCGACAGTGACAACCGGCACTTTCGGCAAGTATTTACGAAATACAAAATACAGAAGGAAGAGCCCTATGGCAACGGCAATAAACAGCCATTGTTTATGTTCCAGAAAGCCAAAGGCCGCTCCCTTATTCAAAATATAAGTTATATGAAAAAATCCCGGTATAACCGGAACAGATTGATTCAATATCATGGAATGGGATATTGCATATTTTCCGATTTGGTCTGCCGCTACGACAAGGCAGGCAATGATAAAAACAGACACAGTTATCTCCTTCCTCGACTTACCGGCACAGTCGACCGGAATGCCTTTATCCTATCACAGACACCGTTAAAAAACAACGAAGACACACAAAAAACCGCTATGCATAACACATAGCGGTTTATATGTATATAGCCTATTATTCAGCAGCGATAGCGCCTGTAGGACAAACGGATTCGCAAGCACCGCAATCGATGCAAGCATCGCCTACAACATACTTCGTTTCGCCTTCAGTAATAGCGCCGGTCGGGCAAGTTGCTTCACAAGCACCGCATTTTACGCATTCATCGGAAACTACATGCATGGTATTCACCTCCGCAAAAAATATCACTCGAGGGTTCTCATGTCCCTTTCGCTGACATAATTATTACACGTTTCTCCCTCCTTGTCAATTATCAAAATAACCAAAATACCGCATGGTTAACCCGTTTTATTCTTGATAATCTATGTCAGTAACCATAAAAAAAGAGTATATTTCTCGTCTGTTTTTTTTTATTTCATGCGTTCATAGTTATCCAAGAAATAAGTTTTTATGCTGTTCATAAAATTTTCCACCCTTTTTGTGTTCTTTTTAAAGCTATTTGTCAACAATTCTCAGTATTTTCCTCTTTAAACCGCTTGTGTCTTTTCGGCATAAAAAATTTTTTATTTCGTTCTTATTGAAAGGAGTAGAAAGGATGTTAAAATAGTATATACCTGATTTAAAGGAGGGTTATATTTTGCAAACCTATTCACCCGTAACAGCCGAATTTATTGAAGAGCTGAAACAAATAACCGGCCCGTCATATGTTAAGACTGACGCCGACTTACTCATCGCCTATCAAACGGACTATGAATCGGATCCTAAGCTGTTTCATATGCCCGAAGCAGCCGTTGCTCCCGCATCGTCCGAAGAAATTTCACAAATTCTCAAATTGGCCAACCGCTACAAAGTTCCCGTCACGGTCCGTTCGGGAGGTACCAGTCTTGCAGACGGTGCTATTCCTGTCTGCGGCGGCCTCGTCCTTTTAATGGAACGGCTGAATAAAATTTTGGAACTTAATGAAGAAGGCATGTACATGACTGTCGAGGCGGGTGTGCGTACCATTGATTTACAAAATCGTGCCAAATCAGCCGGTTTTCTGTATGCCGGCGATCCGTCCAGCTCGGAAAGCAGTCTTATCGGCGGCAATCTGGCAACGAATGCCGGCGGTCTAAAAGCCGTTCGTTACGGTGTTACGCGCCATCAAGTCTACGCCCTTGAAGTCGTTACACCGACAGGCGAAATCGTCGAAGTAGGCGGCATCTTAAAAAAATGCTCTACAGGCTACTGTCTGGAACAATTAATTATCGGCAGCGAAGGAACTCTCGGTATTATTACGAAAGTTACAGTGAAGCTCACGCCTTTGCCGCCGTATCGTTTTGACGTCTTGGCCGTCTATGACTCGCCTACTCCGGCTCTGCATATGGTACCGCAGTTGATTAAAGCCGGCATTGAGCCTACGAGTATTGAATATATGGATAACTCATATGTTCGCGGCTGTGCCGATTATTGCGGATATGAAAATATGCCCGGTTATGAAAAAGGCGTATATGTCATCATAACGGTTGAAACGTATGACGCAGACGATGCGGATAAAAAGATGGAACAAGTAGCCGATATTTGCGAACAATCAGGTGCCGTGGATGTTCTTGAAGCGGACGATCGCATTTGGAACATGCGACGTAATTGCCAGACTTCTGTCGAGTTGATCAGCAAAGTCTTTTTGACGGATGACGTAGTTGTCCCTGTTCACCGCATTGCCGATACAATTGAAAAAATCATGGACATCGGGAATGCATATCCTTTTGAAGTAAAGATCAATGCTCATATCGGTGACGGGAATCTTCATATCGTCTTATGCAAAACGGACATGTCTGATGAAATGTGGGAAAAATCGGTCGAAGCCTTCCACAACGAAGTCTATGCCTATGCATATTCCGTCGGAGGCCGCCTGGCCGGTGAACACGGCATCGGTGCCAAAAAATTACGCTATATGGAAAAGTTTACGCCTGAAGGAGAAAAGTACCTGATGCGTACGATAAAAAACGCACTGGATCCCAATAACATTCTTAATCCAGGAAAGATCTTAAACTTCCAAGAATAAGTACTTCTATCCCCATTTTATACTGTACTTTTTTAGTAGAAATAAATCGTTGACAGATTTATTTCCACGATGTTATAATACGGAACATCAATTATATATGTGATTTCATCAAGAGCAATTGAGGGATACGGCCCGATGACATTGCGGCAACCCCCGCCAGGGAAGGTGCCAAGTCCGACGGCATATGCCGGCAGATGAACGGAAAAGATAAGAAAAGCCGTCATCTGAATGACGGCTTTTTTGTATGAGCTCCACATCATAAGCTTTTTAATGAAAGGATGTTATATTATGAAAATTTCCCTGAAAAAAGGCCTCACCTTGGCCCTCATCGTAGCAACTGCCGCGTTTATTACCGGTTGCGGCGGCAATAATTCTGCCGGCGGCGATAACAAAGAAATTAAAATTGGCGTAACTGCCGGCCCGCATGCGGAAGTTATGGATGAAGTCGCTAAAGAAGCGGCTAAACAGGGCATTACGGTTAAAGTCGTCGAATTTAACGACTATGTACAACCCAATACGGCATTGGCTCAAAAAGATTTGGATATGAACTCCTTCCAACATCAGCCCTACTTGGATAATGTCGTCAAAAAACAAGGTCTCGATTTAAAGTCCATCGGCAAAACGATTATCCTTCCCATGGGTGTTTTCTCGCACAAGTATAAATCACTTGATCAGGTAGCCGACGGTTCTACGGTGGCCATCCCTAATGACCCTACGAACGGGGCCAGAGCCCTGTTACTGTTGCAACAAGCTAAGTTAATTACGTTAAAAGACGGCAAGACTGTCGATGCAACAGTTGCAGACATTGTCAGCAACCCGAAAAATCTGAAGATTACGGAACTCGATGCGGCTCAAATCGCTCGTTCTCTCGATGATATGGACTTAGCTTGCGTAAACACGAACTACGCTATTCCGGCCGGCTTGAATCCGCAAAAGGATGCTCTTGTTGTTGAAGATAAGAGTTCGCCTTACGCTAATGTCATTGCCGTTCGTGCCGACGACGTAAATAATGAAACATATAAAAAGTTGGTAGAAATTTACCAATCCGAACCGATTCGTAAGTTTATTGAAGAGCACTTCCAAGGCTCCATCCTTCCTGCATTTTAAATGCGGACATAAAAATCCCTGCCTTCGGGCAGGGATTTTTATGTCTGTAAAAGGATAGTGTCCGTGTTTATTTTGCCAAAGCGTCAACCTTGCTTTGCGCCGTTTCATGCTCGTAATTCCACGGATCTTTTCTGATAAATCCGTCCGAAAAAGGAACAAAAACGGATATAATAGCGGAAATAGCTAAAAGATAGAGAAACCAAGTGTACGGCAAAACTTCAAGCGGTGATACGGCTCCGGCTGTAAAGCCCGTAACGATAAGCATCTGTGCCCCGTACGGAATGAGACCCTGAAAAATAGACGAAAACGTACTGAGCAGGGCCGCCGAGCGACGAGGATCCACTTTAAAGCGATAACAAAGTTTCTTTGCCATTTCCCCGTTAATAATAATAGAAACCGTATTATTAGCCAAGGCAATGTCCGTAATGGAAACAAGCCCGGAAATACCGATTTGTGCCGACTTGCTGCCCGTAATAAATTTCTCCACTGAATGAAGCAGGAAAGCAATACCTCCCGCCCTGCTCACCATAGCAGCCAAACCGCCTGTCAGAAGCGACAAGAGAAAGATATCAAACATTCCCGAAAAGCCCTTATAAATAGCCTGCATAAAGGACAAAAATGTTAAATCCCCGTAAGCCATCCCGATGATGCCTGCCAAAACCGTACCGCCTACTAAGACGAGAAATACGTCTACGCCTGCAACGGCCGTAACAAGAACAACAATATACGGAAGGATTTTGATCAGACTGTACGGATGTTCTCCCGAGCATACGGCTCCGTCCGATCCGCCGAAGATAACAAGAAGTACAAAGGTAATCACGGCCGGCACAATAGTCAACCAAAGATTTAATTTAAATTTATCCTTCATTTCACAGCCTTGCGTACGCGTAGACGCAATGGTCGTATCCGAAATGATGGACAAATTATCTCCGAGCATAGCCCCGCCGATAAGGCAACCGAGGACCAGTCCTAAAGGAGTACCGGACTTTTCAGCAATAGCTACGGCAATAGGACCTACAGCCGCACAACAGCCTACAGATGTACCGGTTGCCGTAGAAATGAAAGCCGAAATAAGAAATACACCGGCTGCCAGATACTGAGGCGGAATATACGTCAGCCCCAAGTTGACCGTAGAATCTATACCGCCCATAGCCTTGCACACTACGGCAAAGCCTCCGGCTAACAGGAAAATCATACACATAATTAAAATATCGGGATTTCCGCAACCTTCAATGAAAGTATTAAACTTATCACTAAATTTTCCTTTCAATAAGGCAAATGCTACGATAATACCGATGATAGAGGCCAACGGTGCAGGAAACTGATAAAAGGGCATTTCCACACCCTGCATTTGTAAAATAATCCCGGCCCCCAAGTACACGCCTACAAATACAATAAAAGGGAATAACGCCGTCCCGTTCGGCTTTATCTCGTCATCTTTTCGTTCAGACTGAACCGCCTCTTCTTCTTTTCTTACTTCATCCTTATTTCCGTCCACTGACCAACACTCTCCTTTGCAACAAGTAAAGTAATATACAACGTACTTTAATCTTTGTACATCCTATCACATACATATATTGGGGTGTAATATTAAAAAGTTTGGTATATTCATAGATATTTAATATATATGGTTTCTACATTTTTTATAAAAGGCGATAACCTTCCGGTCATCGCCTTTTATCTTTTACTGCCTTCTTATTTCACTTTATCCAATGCCTGTTTCAAATCGTCAATAATATCTTGAGCATCTTCCAAGCCAACGGACAGCCGAACCAAGCCTTCACTGATACCGGCAGCTTTCAACTCTTCCGCCGTATACGGAGAATGAGTCATTGTAGCCGCATGTTCAATTAACGTTTCCGCATCGCCTAAAGATACGGCCAATTTACAAAGTCTGACACTGTCCATAACCGTGCCGCCCGCTTTTTTACCGCCTTTAAGTTCGAAAGAAATCATACCGCCGGGCAGACTCATTTGTTTCTTTGCCAAATCAAATTGAGGGAAACTCTTAAGCCCCGGATAAGCAACGGATTCTACAGCCGGATGAGTTTCCAGGAACGCCGCTACCTCCATGGCGTTTGAGCAATGTTTTTCCATACGCAATGCCAGGGTCTTCATGCCGCGAGCAATCAAAAAAGCATCAAAGGGACTCAAAACGGCACCTGTCATATCTTTAATACCGAAGAGACGAACTTGGGCTATGAATTCGGCAGAGCCGCAAACAAAACCGGCAATAACGTCACCGTGACCGTTCAGATATTTTGTCGCCGAGTGAACGACTACATCCGCTCCCAATGTCAGCGGTTTCGTAATATAAGGTGTGCAGAAGGTATTATCTACAACGACCAGACAACCGTCCACTTCATGTGCAATAGCGGATACGGCCTCAATATCTACGATTTTTAAGGTCGGATTGGCGGGAGTTTCAATATAAACCATTTTTGTGTTCGGTTTCATTGCCTTTTTAACAGCCTCTAAATCGTTCATATCTACAAAAGTTACGTCCACGTCCGCCCGAGGCATACCGTGATTCAAGAGTGCAAAAGTACACCCGTATAAAGTATCGCTGGCTACTACATGATCGCCATGTTGCAAAATAGTCCAGAAAGTAGCTGAAATAGCCCCCATTCCCGATGCCGTGGACATGCAGGCTTCCGCTTCTTCGAGAAGAGCGACTTTTTCTTCTACAACCGTGTTAGTCGGATTTCCGAGACGACTGTAAATATACCCTTCTTCTTCAAGAGCGAATCTCTTTCCGCCCTGTTCCGCCGAATCGAAAATAAACGTTGATGTTTGATAAATCGGTGCTGTCAATGCTCCAAACGTATTTTTCGAAGACCCCCCATGAATAGATTGTGTGGCAAACCCCATTTTTTGTAACTCTGTTCTGTCCATAATTTTCCTCCTTATTTATAGAAAAATAATATATTATAATAGACTTCTTATGATTTTTTCTTATATTTTTTGCTATTCTCAGTATATCAGCATATAATTTAAACGAATAATATTGTTGCGTAAAACGATTGCATAGAAAAAAACTATGGTGGAGGGTACCATGACCTTACAACAATTGCGATATATAATTGAAATTTCAAAAAGCGGTTCCATTACCGCCGCCGCCAAAAATCTCTTTATCGCCCAACCCAGCCTGAGCAAGGTCGTAAAGGATTTGGAAGAAGAGTTTCACATTACCATTTTAAAACGCAGTCGCCATGGCATTTCTTTTACTACCGAAGGGCTTGAGTTTCTTCAGTTTGCTCACCATGTTTTAGAGGCATCGGATGCTATGGAAGACTATTTTCGCAAAGAGAGACTTGACGAAGACTTGCGACTATCCGTATCTTCTCACCATTATCTTTTTGCCGTCGACGGCCTGATTAACTTGCTTACAAACATTCCTGAAGAAATCCCCTATACCATTCGTCTCCGTGAAGGTCGCACGTCCGAAATCATTCGCGATGTCCTTGTTTCACGCAGCCAAATCGGTATTATCTACATTACTAAAAGAACGGAACAATTTATGTCCCGTCTCCTTACGAAAAATAACCTTGAATTTATCCCCTTGCACGAATTTACACCCCATGTTTATGTCAGTAGCGATCATCCTCTTGCAGGCTTTTCCGAAGTGACGACGGTACAACTTACGGACTATCCCCATGTATGCTACGATCAGGGCAGTGAACCGAAGCAACTGTCGGAAGAGTTCATCATTCCGAACAGTATATCAAAGCAAACGATTTATGTATCCGATCGTTCATCCATGCTCAGCATTATTGCCAATACGGAAGCCTATAACATCGGCACAGGCTGTCTCTTGCCGTCTGTTATCGGATCGGAAGTCGTATCCGTTCCCATTGCGGATATTTCCGCAACTATGCGAGTCGGCTGGATTAAACAAAAGAACCTGCCCATAACGCCTGAACTGGCAAAATATCTCCATTATATACAGATGGCTCTCAACAAGGCGATTGCCGACAATCTTCCTACATCAGCTTCCGCATACAGCACCTATGTACAATAAACTTTTAAAACTCTAAGATCCTATTTCTTTACAAGCGAAAAACCGGCAGATATAATCTGCCGGTTTTTCCATTCCAAAGATTTTCAAACTTTGCTTACGCCCTTAAGAAGCTGTCATCAGCTTGGCTTCAGCCGTAACAGCCACGGTTCCGTTTTCCTTTATAACGCATCCTTTTGTTATAAACAATCGTCCTCGCCGGGAAACGATATGAGATTCAACACGAACTCTCTCTCCGATTTTCACGGAATCTTTGAAGCGAAGGTGCAGGTCTGCCGTATAAGCCGGTTTTCCCGTCAAAACGAAAACGTGATTTCCCATAACTTCATCGATAAGTGTGGATACCAATCCCCCATGCATTCGATCATCATAACTTTGATGCTCCGGCTTCGGGACAAATTCGGCATACGAATCACTCTCATTGACATGCATATCCAATTTTAAGCCTATGGGATTATCCTTACCGCATCCGAAACACTGTGTGTATTCTGTCTTTTCCAATTCCGCACCTCCTCCGGGTTGTTCTTCATTATACCATAGGTTTACTCATACAAATGAAGAATACAATTTAAATTAGCTCACTTATTATTGACAACTTTTTTCATAATTGATATATTGATATCGACAGATGTTATGGTTTTCGGAGGTAGAGCATGAATATCGATACACTCTTAATTCATCACTGTGCACCGACATTAGCGGGTCTTAAACCCGGTGCTCTTCTCTGTTTTCACCGCCAGGGAACCATGGATGAATTTAGAAAAACGGTTGATAAATATAATCATAAATTTAACAAAAAAGGGTTATATTTTCGTATTTTATTCACCTGCCCGACACGAACGTTATTGTACGTATATCGCCCGAAAATGATTTGTGAATATGTACGTCGCAAATGCAACCTTTGTTTCTTACGACAATTCGGATACAATGACAGCATGACATTGACCGATATGCTGAACAAGTTGGAAGAACGCTTTTCCGAAACGGGTTGCTTTCCCCACGAGTCGGGAATTTTCCTCGGTTATCCTGTAGAAGATGTTTACGGATTCATTCGCAATAGCGGCAATCATGCCAAACTGTGCGGTGAATGGAAGGTATACGGCGATGCGCAAAAAGCGGCCGAAATCTTCGAAACGTATACACGCTGTCGTCAAGACTATATCAACAGGTTTTCTGTTGGCATAAAATTAGAAGAGCTTATAGTAGCTTAAGGAGGAGTTCATTATGGTAACAATCGTTTATTGGAGCGGCACAGGCAACACGGAAGCAATGGCTAACGAAATCGAAGCAGCAGCAAAGGGTGCCGGTGCTGAAGTTGAAAAGATGTTGTTTGACGATACAACCGTCGATGCCGTCGCAGGTAAAGACGTTATTCTCCTCGGTTGCCCCGCAATGGGCGGCGAAGAATTGGAAGAAACGGTAGTTGAACCGTTCTTTGCAGAATTAGCCGGCAAATTAAGCGGTAAAAAAGTCGGTCTCTTCGGCTCTTACGGTTGGGGCACCGGCGACTGGATGGAAACTTGGAAACAGCGCGTAATTGATGCCGGTGCGAACTTAATCGGTACAGCTATTGTAAACGAAACGCCGAATGATTCCGAAGAATGCAAGGCTCTCGGCGAAGCTGCTGCCAAGGCATAAGATTTAAAATCCGATTCATATTTCATGAAACTCCGTTAAGAAGGGCGCTTCCGCAAAGCGCCCTTCTTTATTTATGTACTCTTCGGCATCATATGACGGATTGCATAATAAAACCGCTTCTGCAAGTCTCATCATCTTGCAGAAGCGGTCATATATACATTTATTCTTCAATTATTTGAGATTCCGAAGCCATGCGCATGCGCAGTTGCATAGCTTCATCTTCCTGCTGAGCTTTCAAAGACGGATCCTTATCCGTGCCCACAAGACGGCCGTAAAAAAGGAAGTAGCATACAAGTGCTACAAGAGCAATAATAGCTGTCGTCGAAAACATACCTGTAAAGCCGACGGTTTCCTTCCACGCCCCTAAGACATAAGGCCCGACACCGAGGCCAAGGTCAAGAGCGATAAAATAAGTCGATGTAGCCACGCCGATGCGATGAACGGGAACCATTTTAATGACAACGGCCTGACCGTTAGACATGTATGTCCCGTAACCCAGACCGACAAATACAGCCGATAAAAGGACCATCCATGAAGCCGTAGCCTGACTGAGAAGTACGATACCAATGGCTAAACATACATAGCTGGGATACATAACACAGTTTTCACCGTGACGGTCGAATACGATACCGAGGACGGGTCGAGTCAGCGTAATAACAACAGCATAAACTACGAAGAACAAGGTACCTGCTTCAACCAGATTTACTTCACGAGTATAAGAGGCCATGAAGCCCAAAATACCGGAATAAGACAGGCCAACGAGAATAGACACGAGAGAAATAGAGTTAACTCGCGGTTCCAGAAAATCGGAAATACGCGTGCCCTTTTCTTCTTCTACGACTTCGGCACTGAATGTAGGTTCTTCAAACTTCAACAAGAACGCTCCGATAATACACAAAATAACAAGAGCTACACAGAAAGCGACGATAAAGGTAAAGTTTGTAATCGACAGCATTAAAATTCCCAAGAAAGGACCGATAGCTGCTGCCAGGCTAAGGCTCAAACCGTAGTAGTTAATGCCTTCACCTCGACGAGTCTTCGGAATAACCGTAGCCACAATCGTACTGGTTGCCGTCGATGTAACACCGTAGGCAAAACCGTTTACAAAGCGGATAGTATCCAAGACGAGCAAATTCGGTATATAAAAATACAGAATCGTAGAAATAAGATAAATGAACAGACCTCCGTACAAGACTCGGCGGCATCCTAAGGTACCGACAAAACGGCCGGCAAAGATACGAGCTGCAACAGTACCGATAATATAAATACCTACCGCCAGCCCGGCCTCACTGGCCGAAGCATGTAATTCATCTTTAGCTACGACAGCAATGATAACCATCAATAAGTAGTAAATCAAAAATACAAGCAAATTAATAACCGTGTCCAGTACAAACGGAACAGTCCATAAGGTTTCCTTTTTCTCGCCCATCATCTTATACTCCCTTTTCGATATTAGCTTAAAGAATTAACAAAGACGATTATAATTCCGTCGCCATATCATGTATAGACAATAAAACGAATGACGTCATCAAAATAATTAATGACGCTATTCGTTTTACTGAAAACTTTTCTTTTGTAAGTAATCGGAAAATACATCGATATAGGGCTGTTTAACATGATCCTTTTTGTGCACTAAATAAAGAGGCAACTTCAGACCCTGTCGTAAATCTTTACACTTTCTGCGAATTCCCGTTGATTCAGCCAACCGTTCAGATAAGAGAAATCCGGCTCGATTCCGCCTGCAATAATCAATCATGGCATAGGGATTGGACAATTGAATTTCTTCCCTAGCGTGTCGACCTGCAAAGTACTCGTGAAAAGCAGTCTCCATAAAATATTTCGGAGGATACCTTAATAAAGGCAAGTCCAAAATTTCTTCTCTATCCACCGGATCGGATGAATTCAATTTCGGTCCGAAATATACATATCGATCGGCACCGACGGGAACGACTCCGTACGCTTCCCACTTCGTCATATTCGTAATATAGACAAAGGCTACATCTACTCGTTCAGCATATAAATCCGATATGATTTCTTCTTCTTCCATGTCGTACACGTTCACAATAAAGTCGGGGTAATGTTTCTTAAAGTACGCAATATGGGTATTCATGACTACATCACCCATACTGCGCATAACGGCCACATGAAGTTCGGGTCGACGACTGTCATACATAGTTTGAGTACTTACAACGGCTTGTTCCAAGGCACTCAAAATCCGTTCCGCCTCTTTGTAAAAGATTTCTCCCTCCGCCGTAAGAGAACTCCCCTTATTGTCTCGACGAATAAGAGGTACGCCGACAATGATCTCCAGCTTTTTAATTTGTGCACTGAACGCCGACTGTGTTACGTTAGCTTCTTTGGCTGCCAAGGTGAAATTCCCCAAGCGCCCGTAAATGACAAAACTTCTTAAAGTCTGAATATTCGGTAATTCCATAGTATATATACCCACTCCAACATATACTCTTATAAATAATATATGCCGATTATACCAAGACCTGTTA
>NZ_JAQCUN010000269.1:0-914 GCF_027685385.1 Megasphaera sp. AF13-6AC | reverse complement strand
TTATTGAAGGGTAAGAAGAAATCGATATTGTCGCTTGCTCGGTGAACAAGAATGCTATAATTGCATGCTTGTTCACCGTTTTTTGTATGTAGGTTAGACATATAATGAAAGAAATATATATAAAAGTCATGTATTTTAGTTATATTTTTATATAGAATATTAACAAATTCCTAAAAAGAATGTATAATCATTAAAGAAAAGACATTAAACAGCTTATATTATACAATTGGAGATGAATAACTATGAATCATATGATTAAATTGCAATTATCGACGGTTCTGACCGTACTTGCCGTATCGGCATCTTGTCCGGTACAAGCGGCGGATACACCCATCGTATCGAGCGGTGGTGTAGCTTATAATATCGGCTTGCAAGGCTCCTCTTTTACAAACTCGGATAATGTGTATCTGGGCGGTCAGACCGGTGCTGCAAACAGCAATCCTTACACACATACGGGGGACCCGAATGCAAAGGGAAATAATATTGCCGTAGGGCGACTGTCGCTAAACGGATCGAATGGCGGCGGCAATATTGCCTTGGGTGCTAAGACCTTTGTAGAGGGAAAGGGAGATTATAATTTTTTGGGAAATTTTGCCGCAGGGTTTAAGTCTACCCTGTCCGATACGATTGCTATCGGTTCTTTTGCGGGAGCTAATGCTACCGGAAATAAAAATGTATGGCTCGGTGCCGGTCAGGCCGGCGGAAGTACGGGAAATAATACGGTATTAATCGGATCGAATTCTAATGTAACCGGTAATTTTAACTACGGTATGGGACATGGAATTATACTGAACGGGGATGATAATGCCGCTGTCGGTGCTTATAATAAGATAGAGGGAAATCGTTCGGGCGCCTTCGGGGTAGGTACTTATAATGTGTCTACCGTTGCGGGAGACGATTCATACAGTGTAGGT
>NZ_JAQCUN010000268.1:0-921 GCF_027685385.1 Megasphaera sp. AF13-6AC | reverse complement strand
CATTGGCCAAAAACAATGCATCCGCCGCTTTTTCTTCAGCCTTTACAACAGGGTACGCCGCATATTTACGCAACAATCGATGAACCAATAAATCGGGATAACGTCGAATGGGCGATGTAAAGTGCGTATAGCTTTCAGAAGCCAAACCGAAATGGCCGGCATTTACAGTTGCATAACGAGCCTGTTGCATAGCGCGTAAGGCTACGGTCTGAACAACTTGTTCCGCCTCCGTTCCCGCCGCCTTTTCCAAAAGAAGCTGGAATTCTTCAGGCGTCGGATTCTCTGCTGAAGGAACGGGCAGATTAAATACGGACAACACGGTTTTCATCATTTCAATCCGTTCTTTGTCCGGTATTTCATGAATTCTGAAAACCGTCGGGTTTCCCGTCCCTTCCAAGTAGGTGGAAACGGTTTCATTGGCAATGAGCATGGCTTCTTCTACAATCCGTTCAGCTACGGAACGTTGCCGCTCTTCCATCCGTAAAGGAGTGCCTTCTTCATCGAGAATAATCTTAAATTCCGGAAACTCGAAATCCACGGCACCTCGACGCAGACGCATATCTTTTAAAATCTTGGACAGGTCACGCAAGTCTTCAATCATAGGCATGAAGGGCTGCAAATCATCGGGAATAATCCCGTCTTCCAAAGCCTTCCGTATTTCCTTGTAATTACAACGTCGTTTGACACGAATGACTGCAGGTCCGATATGCCGAGATACGACAAGACCCGTTTCATCGATTTCCATAACGCAGGCCATGCTGTACCGGTCTTCTCCGGCGTTTAAACTGCAAATGCCGTTACTCAAAACTTCCGGTAACATGGGGATAACACGGTCTACAAGGTAGACGCTGGTCCCTCGCTTATAGGCCTCTTCATCAATGACCGACCCGGGTTTTACGTAGCGACTTACGTCGGCAATAT
>NZ_JAQCUN010000267.1:0-926 GCF_027685385.1 Megasphaera sp. AF13-6AC | reverse complement strand
TGAGTCGTCACCTTGCCGAAGGACATCCAGTAGCTGAATTCGGAAGACAGAACATGGAAACCGTTGGCACATAGACTGATTAAGCCTGCTAACGACGTGCCTTTGACGATATCTTTCATGCCCGTGTCCTTAGATGCTTTTTTGTCATTGTCATGAGAAGCGGATCCTATTTTCAGGATTTCCGCAGCAGCCAAACCTTCAGGATAGGGAAGGTCGCTGTTTACGACCATGGCACGACGTAAAGGAATGGTGAACAAGACACCCAACGAGCCGCCGCAAGCACAAAGAACCATGGTTTGCCAGAAGGGGAATCCCTGCCAATAGCCCAGCATTAAAAGGCCGGGAAGAATGAAGATGATGGCTGACAGCGTACCGGCAGCGGAAGCCTGGGTCTGGACCATGTTGTTTTCCAAAATGTTGGAATCTTTAAACATGCGCAGAATAGCCATAGAAATGACGGCGGCCGGAATGGATGATGAGAACGTCAAGCCTACTTTTAGGCCCAAGTAAACATTGGACGCCGTGAAGATAACCGTAATGAGCATACCCAGGAACATCCCTCGGAAGGTAAGTTCCGGTAGGGTCGGGTATACGGTTACATCTTTTTGAGAGTTCATATACTCTACCTCCTTAATTAAAATATGATAAAAATCCAATTCGGTTCTAAGTAGTATACTATAGAAGAACACTTATTGTCACGAAGCGGTGAAGGAATAATGACGAAAAAGTCAGTAGTAGGGTCTGTAGTTGCGTTTAAGTACAAGACGGGCAGGTATGAGTGTGTTATAATATTGACGATTATAGTATAGGTTTATACAAGTTTTCGACCCATAGCGAAGGAGGTTGCTGTTATGACAGAACAAGAAATTATTTCGGGCGTGTTGAAGGAGTTTGAAGGACTTGCCAAACACCCCCGCCCGTCTCAT
>NZ_JAQCUN010000266.1:0-952 GCF_027685385.1 Megasphaera sp. AF13-6AC | reverse complement strand
GGTTATCCTTTTCCCGAAGTTACGGATACATTTTGCCGAGTTCCTTAACGAGGGTTTTCCCGCGCACCTTAGAATTCTCTTCTTGCCTACCTGTGTCGGTTTTGGTACGGGCGGCGTCGTCCTCACTAGAAGCTTTTCTTGACAATCGAGTCCCGGTTCCTTCACCTGTATCTCTACAGGCTCCCTATCACTTCTCGGCTTTTAGAATACCGGATTTGCCTGGTATTCAACCTACCTGCTTAGACATGCTCTTCCAATCGCATGCGAACTTTCCTTCTTGTGTCACTCCATCGCTCAAACAGACGACGTCGGTACAGGAATTTCAACCTGTTGTCCATCTCCTATGCGTCTTCGCCTCGGATTAGGTCCCGACTTACCCTGGGTCGACGATCGTTGCCCAGGAACCCTTAGGCTTTCGGTGGAAAGGATTCTCACCTTTCTTTTCGCTACTCATACCGGCATTCTCACTTCCTGCCTGTCCACCTGTCCTTCCGGTCAGGCTTCGCCCATGCAGGAACGCTCCCCTACCCATGTATTTACATACATGCCAAAGCTTCGGTTCCGTACTTTAGCCCCGGTCATCTTCGGCGCAGAGTCTCTCGACCAGTGAGCTATTACGCACTCTTTTAATGGTGGCTGCTTCTAAGCCAACATCCTGGTTGTTTTCGAAACTCCACATCCTTTACCACTTAGTACGGCATTGGGGACCTTAGCTGTTGGTCTGGGCTGTTTCCCTCTTGACTACGGGTCTTATCACTCGCAGTCTGACTCCCATGGATAAGTACAGCCATTCGTAGTTTGATTAGGTTCGGTAGCCGGATAGGCCCCTACCCTGTTCAGTGCTCTACCGCCTGCACTCTTGCCATGAGGCTAGCCCTAAAGCTATTTCGGGGAGAACCAGCTATCTCCACGTTCGATTGGCATTTCACCCCTATCCACACCTCATCCAAAA
>NZ_JAQCUN010000265.1:0-954 GCF_027685385.1 Megasphaera sp. AF13-6AC | reverse complement strand
TAAGCCGCGCGTCATCGTATCCGTTCCCTCAGGTGTGACGAACGTAGAACGACGGGCCGTCATGGAGGCCGTATTGCAGGCCGGAGCCCGTAAGATTGTCGTCATGGAAGAACCCTTGGCGGCAGCCATCGGGGCAGGTCTTGATATTGCCGATTCGAACGGGTCCATGGTTGTCGACCTGGGCGGCGGTACGACGAATGTGGCTATTTTAAGCCTCAGCGGTGTCGTTATCAGCGAATCCTTGCGTATCGGCAGTCATACCTTCGATGAAGCGATTATTCGCTATTTGGAAAAAAATAAATCCGTAACCGTCGGGTATCGTACGGCCGAAGAGTTAAAAATGCTCATCGGCACGGCCATTGCGGACGGTCGCAACTTTATGGCCGACGTGCGCGGTCGCAGTACGGAAACAGGACTTCCCGTAGAGGCCGATGTGGACTCGCAGGAAATAAGAACGGCTCTGGAAGAGCCTTTGGACAGTATTGTCCATGCCGTCGTATCTATATTGGAAAAGACGCCGCCCGAATTGGCGGCCGACATTGCCGACCACGGCATTGTCCTCACCGGCGGCGGGGCTCTTTTGGACGGTTTCGATCGTCTCATTGCAAGAGCCACGGGGATGGCCGCTTACTTATGCGACACGCCCCTTCTTTCCGTAGCAAACGGAGCCGGCAAGGCTTTGGCGGAAATGGACAGATTAAAAGACAGTTATTACGAATCATAGAGGTGGATAATATGAAAAAGTTAAAAAAGATGATAGTAGCACTGGGCTTGGCCGCTATGGCCGTTATGCCCGTCAGCGCTGCAGAAGTAGCATATACTTCCGTGTTGAGCGGTACGGTAACGACAGTATCGGCTGTAGGTACGGTTGTTCGTGAAGGCGATGTACTGCTTACGGTCAATACCTTGACAGGTCCTATGGCTGCAGCTCGAGCTCAGTCGGCCGGTGTAGTT
>NZ_JAQCUN010000264.1:0-958 GCF_027685385.1 Megasphaera sp. AF13-6AC | reverse complement strand
TTTTTTCGGATGAAGAGTTGTGCCGTTTAGCTGTTTCTATTGAGCCGACGGATCCTGTTTTCTGTCAGGACGTAGTGGCCATGGATCGCTACAGCGGGAAAATTTTACGGCGTTTCCCGGCACCTCACCTGATATACTATACTTTTGACTGCGGCGGAACGATAAATACGTTGGACTTTTATAGTACGGGGACAGTAGAAGATGAGCCCGATGTGACAGACCTGTACAAGGATTTATGTCGTAATGACGGGGATATAGATACTTGGTGCCGAGTAGCCACAACTTCGGCCTTGGCCAATCAGAGTAGGGTTTTTAAAAGCGAACTTCCCGATTTTTATGAGACAGCACAAAAAATAGGGGCCTGCGGTATCGGTACGGCTCATACGGGGACTCTTTTGACTATGATTTTTCGCACCCGCGGGTACGGGCAGAAAATAAAAAAGGTGCTGTCGCAGAGCCCGTTAAAAGATTTGAATTTTATAGGTGTTTTTGAAACGATTGGCGGCGGATACGTTTTTGAGGAGAGATGAATATGTCTTTTTCACACGGAGGAAATGTATACGATGAGGAAGGGAAGCTTAAAAATTGGGTAGATGTAAGTGCCAATATTAATCCTCTCGGCTTGTCGGAGCCTGTAAAAGAAGCTGTTATCACGTCTGTCGACATGCTCGTTCATTATCCGGACCCGGAGGCAAGAGCCCTTAAAAACGCGTTGGCAAATCATTACGGAATCTTGAAGGAACGACTGATTTGTACGAACGGGGCAGCCGAATTGATGTATATTTACTTTCATACATTCAAACCGAAAAAAGTTATTATACCCGTGCCCTCGTTTGATGAGTATGAAAAAGCGGCTAAAGCCGGAGGTGCTCATATTACTTATGTATATACGCAACAGGATGACTTTAACAGTAACTTGATGCGGATGGCGGAAGCGGCCGGAGAAGGGTCCGTTATT
>NZ_JAQCUN010000263.1:535-961 GCF_027685385.1 Megasphaera sp. AF13-6AC | reverse complement strand
GGGAATGCGCAACCTGGATCTTCTTCTGGGCGTACAGGATGAGGTGTTTTTTGATGTTTACGATGTTATGAAAAAACATTGTAAGGCGGCAGATGCTCTTGTTCCCGTAGGCCCGGCCGGCGATTTTTTGGCAGCCAGTCAGAAAAAAACGTGGGAAAAGGCGGATCCTAAAGATTTTGCCCGCATCATTTCACGCTTAAGCGAAAATTATGATTACGTACTTATTGATTGCCCGCCAGGACGGGACGGTGCTTTTAAAAGTGCCACATCTGTAGCCGAAAAAATACTTTTTGTCGTTGAACCGTCGTGGACCTCTTTGCGAGATGCTGCACGAGTCATGCAGTATTGTCATAAGAAAAAACACGCTTCAAATCACGTTCTGTTCAACAATTTCTATCGAAATAGACCGGGGTATTTAAATGTAGA
>NZ_JAQCUN010000263.1:0-525 GCF_027685385.1 Megasphaera sp. AF13-6AC | reverse complement strand
CCGGGGTATTTAAATGTAGAAACTATGGCGTCCGTTTTATTGCCTCAGTCGGTAGTCGGGGTGTTGCCGCATGACGAATTTATTCATGCTGCCGCACAGGAAGGGTCCTTGGCCGATATAGGTAAAGGAAATCCTTTCTTTTGTGCTTTGTCGGCCACCGTTCGTTGGCTAGAGACGGGTGATGAGCCGACAGGTGCCGATTGGAATCCGTACTTACCTCACGGCGACGTCCTGGACTGTATTTTTACGGATGAAGAAGCAGCCGTATCGTCGATGCAAAGGCAGGTTCCTTCCTTCGTAACTCACGAATTGTCTAAGGCGGCGGCTTTTTTAGATGAAGACGCAAAGACGGATTTTGTTTCCGATTCTAAAGAAGAAGGCTTGTCTGAGGCGGTAGAAAACGAAGAAATAGAAGAACGTCGCCATATTTCAGCTGCTGCTAATGCTGTAGCGGATGAGGCGGCATCAGTTGTGGAAAAAATACTCGAAAAAGGGCGTTTGCAACGTACTTTAACTGTTCGCAAA
>NZ_JAQCUN010000262.1:0-965 GCF_027685385.1 Megasphaera sp. AF13-6AC | reverse complement strand
CCCTGTTTTACGAAATCGGTTTCGTATTGTTGATTCCCCTCGTATTTACCATTGCGGCGGAAGCGAAGATTCCCCTCTTGGAAGTCGGCATCCCCATGGCTGCGGCCTTGTCCGTAACGCACGGGTTCTTACCGCCTCATCCGGGCCCTACGGCTATTGCCATTATTTATAATGCCGATATCGGCGTAACCCTCGTATACGGTGCTATTATAGCTATTCCTACGGCTATTGTGGCAGGTCCCGTATTCTATAACTTTACCAAAGGGATTAACCCGGAAATACCCAAGGGCTTATACAACCCCAAGATTTTTGAAGACCATGAAATGCCCGGTTTCGGCGTATCCGTATTTACGGCTCTCGTACCGGTTGTACTCATGGCGGCTTCGGCTATTGCCAAACTCGCTTTGGACCAGTCTTCGCCTGCGGCGGTAGCTCTTGAATTCCTCGGTCAACCGGATATGGCACTGACCATTTCCGTAGCCATTGCTGTTTATACTTTCGGCTTGGCGCACGGCAAGAAGATGGACGAAATCATGAATACCGTTAAGGATGCTATCCTGGCTATCGCCATGATTCTTCTCATCGTCGGTGCCGGCGGGGCTCTCAAACAGATCCTCATCGACAGCGGTGTAGGTACGTATATCGGAACTCTTGTTGCCGATGCCAGCCTGTCGCCCTTAGTATTGGCTTGGCTTGTGGCTGCCGTTATTCGTACGGCTTGCGGCTCTGCAACGGTTGCGGCTTTGACGGCCGGCGGTATTGCAGCTCCTATCTGCGCGGCAACAGGTGCCAATCCGGAATTGATGGTTTTGGCGACCGGTGCCGGTTCGCTCATTTTCAGCCCGCCTAATGACCCCGGTTTCTGGCTCTTCAAAGAATTCTTCGGCCTGACCGTTAAAGAAACGGTACGGACCTGGTGCGCATTGGAAACCATCATTGCCATTATGGGTCTTATCGGCGTATTG
>NZ_JAQCUN010000261.1:0-967 GCF_027685385.1 Megasphaera sp. AF13-6AC | reverse complement strand
CAGGAACTTAGCTGACGCACCTATGTCCATGCGCGACTACTTTGGTGATTCTTTGGGAATCGATTACTATTTCCGCGTACCAAGAAGTTATAGCAGACGCGGCATATTCAGCATTGATGAACCTTGCCAAACAATAAGAGGCGTAGACAGACCGATTCCTCCAGGATATCCCGGTCACCCTTCCGACCCAGTCGAGATAGGACCACAAGTCCGTGCGCTGACTATTGAGGAACGCAGCTATGTCCAGACTTTCCCCAGGGACTTTGTTTTCCAAGGGAATAAAACCGATCTTAATCAGATGATTGGCAACGCTGTCCCGGTAAAGCTGGCTGAATATGTCGCTACCGCACTACGGACATATGACCGCAAACCGAAACGGAGAAAAGAAAATGCGAACGATTGATTTATTTAGCGGCTGCGGAGGGATGTCGCTCGGCTTCCAAAACGCTGGCTTTGATGTTGTCGCAGCTTTTGATAATTGGGAACCTGCCGTAAACATCTCTAGCAAGAATTTCACTCATCCCATCTATAAAGCCGACTTAAACGAAGATGCTCCGGTTAATCAAATCGAGGAGCTTCATCCTGATATTATTATTGGAGGTCCCCCATGTCAGGACTTCTCAATAGCCGGATACAGAAACATGGGCGAACGCGCAAATCTTACTATTCGCTATGCGGAGATTATCAGCCGACTCAAACCTAAATGGTTTGTAATGGAGAATGTATATAACATTGAGAGGATGCCTGTTCTACCCAAGGCAACAAAGATATTTAAGGATGCGGGATATGGTCTTACCACAAGAATTCTTAACGCAAGTTACTGTGGCGTACCGCAGGCGAGAATGCGGTTCTTCATGGTGGGACATCTCGGAGACAAAGATGATTTTCTCGGCGAACTACTTGATGGGAGACAAACCGAAAAGCCGATGACCGTTTACGACTATTTAGGCGATTCCCTTCATACCGA
>NZ_JAQCUN010000260.1:0-969 GCF_027685385.1 Megasphaera sp. AF13-6AC | reverse complement strand
GGGAAAGTGGGTTCCGTGCCGACAACCAAGGTCTTTTCCGAAGACGAAGAGGTGGATGAATTGCTGCCGCAACCGGCAGCAAATAGGGATACGGCTGCCACTGATGCAGCTAATACTGCTAAATACTTCTTTTTCATTGTAAAACCCTCCTAAATTAATTCGCTTAGATTTTGCAGAATTCTATACTGACCGGCTGCTGTAAAATCGGCAACCGTTGTCATACCTGTCGTAACGGCGGCAAAATCGACGCCGGCAGCTCGTGCCGTGTTCATATCAATCAGACTGTCGCCGATGTAGAGTACATCGCTATGAGTCAGGTCGAAGCGATTTCGAATGAGATGAATCCCTTCACCGGAAGGCTTCGGTTCCGTCACGTCTTCAAAACCGATAATGCAGTCAATGAGTGACTCTATGCCGTCACGTTGTAAGGTTTCCGAAATTCGGGAGCGGGTTTTGGTTGAAACAATACAACACAGGGCTCCGTTTTTCTTTAAATGAGTCAACACGGGAATCGTGTCGTCATATAAACGGGTGTTGGCTGTCATTAAAACATCGGAATACCGTATCTTATATAAGTTTATAAGTGATTTTATTTTAGACGAATCGGTTTCGCCTGTCAATTGAGCCATGGCATCGTACATGGTCATACCGATGGTTCGTCGTATTACATCTTTTGGAAAAGGACCATATCCTTCATCGGCAAAGAGTCTTTCAAAGCACATGACAATTCCTTTTTCGGAATTTGCCAAAGTGTAATCGAAGTCAAAAATATAAGCCTTATACATAGTGAATCCTTGTCTTTATGTTACTAACCGGTTAATCGGTCGGTTCCGTACCGAACCATTTCTTATATAATGTAGCATATGTGCCGTCGGCTTTCAATTCATCCAAGGCCTTATCGACCTTTGCGGTCAATTCTGAATTTTCTTTTGTCGTGGCCATAGATACGCCGGCCGACAGAATGGGTTC
>NZ_JAQCUN010000026.1:0-13533 GCF_027685385.1 Megasphaera sp. AF13-6AC | reverse complement strand
TGACGGATACTTTGACAATTATAAAGAACGCCCGTATACGTATGACGACGGACCGTACGCAAGTCGTGTATATTACGGATTTAACAGTGGCAATGGGGAAGAAAAGCTGGTTTACGGACCGAATATTAAGGATTGGCCGGAACAGGAAGCTTTGGCTGAAGACGTGTTGTTGAAAATGTGTTCTGTCATTACAGACCCCGTTACGACTACGGATGAATTGATTCCGTCGGGGGAAACGTCTTCCTATCGGTCAAATCCTTTGGGATTGGCCGAATTTACCTTGTCCAGAAGAGATCCCGACTACGTCGGACGAGCCAAGGAAGTTAAGCAAAAGGAAGAGTTACGACTTAACGGTGAGACGGATGCGGAAGTTGCAGCTGTCTATGATTTATTGGAAATGCATTTGGGAAATGTAGAGCGAAATAAAACGGAGATAGGCAGCGTTATTTACTGCACTAAACCCGGAGACGGCTCAGCTCGCGAGCAGGCTGCCAGTTGTCAGCGTGTTTTGGGCGGGTTAGCCAATATTTGTAAGGAATATGCAACGAAACGATATAGATCCAATGTTATCAATTGGGGGATGTTACCCTTCCAGGTACGGAAAGAGACGGAATTTGCTGTTGGTGACTACGTATATGTACCGCATATCCGTAAGATCTTAGAAGGGGATATGAATAACATCAAGGCTTATTTAGTACGAAAGAACAGTATAGAGGAAGTAACCCTTTATATCACAGACTTGACGTCGGAAGAACGAGAAATTATTCGAGCCGGCTGTCTCATTAACTATAATCGGAATAAGAAGTAAGAACACTTTTGGGGGAACATATGGATTTTGTAAAAATGCACGGACTGGGCAATGATTTTGTCTTTATTGAAGATAAGACGGGTCAAGACAAGGATTTTACCGCGCTGGCTCGTGCCATGTGTAACCGTCATACGGGAATCGGTGCGGACGGACTCATTGTCATTGTAGACAGCCGCGTTGCGGATGTGCGTATGCGTATCATCAATTCCGACGGCAGCGAGGCGGAAATGTGCGGAAACGGTATTCGTTGCTTTGCCAAGTATGTATATAACAACGGTATTATTGAAAAGAAACGGTTTACCGTAGAAACGCCGGCAGGAATTATGGAACCGGAAATTACAGTCGGGGCAGATAACAAGGCGGAACTGATTACCATCAACATGGGACGACCTTCGTTTAATAGAAGTGAAATTCCTATGGAGGGAACTGATGGTCGAGTCTTGAATGAAGACTTGTGTGTAGACGGCGAAAATTGGAAAATCACGTCTCTTCTCATGGGTGTGCCGCATACAGTAACGTATGTGGACGATGTGGACTCTGTCGATATTGAAAAAATAGGGCCTTTATTTGAAAAGCACGAGGCGTTTCCGAAGCATACAAATATTAACTTTGCCCAACAAATGGATGACCGGACGGTCAAAGTTCGTACGTGGGAACGCGGTGCAGGTGCTACGCTGGCATGCGGGACCGGCTCCTGTTCCGTTGCCGTCGCATCCTTTTTAAACGGGCGTACGGGAAGAAAAGTAGATATTCAACTTCCCTTGGGAACTTTGCACATTGAATATAGGGAAGAAGACGGCAATGTGTATATGACGGGGCCGGCCGCCGTATCCTTTACGGGAACCTGGCCTGACGAAACGTAGTCTTTATTATTATGATTAGATACGAAAAACTATTTAAAGGCCGGTTTATAGATCGACCCAATCGGTTTATTGTTCATGTCGAAATAGATGATGAAACGATGACTTGTCATTTACCGAATCCCGGCAGACTATGGGAGCTTTTATATGTCGGGACAACGGTGTGGGTTCGTAAGGTTTTAACGCCGGGGCGAAAGACACCTTATGATGTTATCGGTATTGAGAGGGACGGAATTCCTGTTTTACTGGATACTCAATATAATAATGACGTGGCTGAGGCTTTAATTCGGGAGAAACAGATACCGGGTTGGGAGGACTGGGATGTTTTGCGGCGAGAAGTTGCCATAGAAGGCAGTCGGTTCGACCTTTTATTACACAGAGGAGACGACCTTTTCTTTTTAGAAGTGAAGTCTTGTACCTTATTCAGTAAAAACGGAGCTATGTTCCCCGACGCTGTTACGGAACGGGGGAGGAGGCACCTTCTCCATTTATCATCTTTGCGAGATAAGGGGATTCGTGCAGGTATTCTGTTTTTGGTTCAATGGAATCGGGCTCGCTGGTTTTTGCCCGATTATCATACAGATCCCGATTTTGCCAAAACATTTGAAACCTGTGCGGATAAACTTGATTGGAAGGCTTTTACGGTTGAATGGAATGACGATTTTTCCGAACCTGCACCCGGGCGTGAACTCATGTATCCGCAGGCTGTTTTGGAGCGGGAAAACAGAGATCGAGGAACTTATGCCGTCATTTATTGTTTAGAAGAAGACCGCTGTGAGTTTATCGGGACAGGCAAAAAGCATGATTTTAAGGCAGGATATTATGTATATATCGGGGCGGTTGAAGAAAACCTGAAAGCCCGCCTATCCGGACTCCGACGAGTACGTAAAAAGCCGGTGCAAATTACGGATTATCTTCGTTTATTTATGACAGTATCGTCTGTGGCGGCCGTGCGTACGGCCAATACCGTAGAGGCAGAATTTGCTTCTCATGTCGGTAATGTCAGTGACGGTTTTGTCCCGGCAATTACAGGGGATGACGGAGGTCCTTGTCTTTTTTATTTTAAGGAAAATCCCGTTCATTATAAGCCGTTTATAGAAGTTCTTGAGGATATTCGCATGAATCGTTTGGAAACACTCTTTGATTTTTAAGGGGAGAATAATGGATAGAAAAGATGCCTTGGCATTGTTACAAAAATATAATCATGAACCCTTCCATATTTTACACGCACTTACGGTAGAGGGCGTTATGAAATGGTATGCTAATGAGTTGGGATATGGTGATGAAGCTGATTATTGGGGATTAGTAGGACTTCTCCATGACGTGGATTTTGAGCAATATCCACAAGAGCATTGTAAGAAAGCTCCCGAATTGTTGTCTGAAATCGGGGCAACGCCGGAATTTATACGTTCCGTCTGCAGTCACGGCTTCGGTATTTGTGTAGATATAAAGCCGGAAGCACAGATGGAAAAGGTTCTCTTTGCGGCCGATGAATTGACCGGCCTGATAGGGGCGGCAGCCATTATGAGGCCCTCAAAGAGCACTAAAGATATGGAAGTAAAAAGTTTGAAGAAGAAGTTTAAGGATAAACGTTTCGCCGCCGGTTGCTCTCGTGATATCATTACGCAAGGAGCCGAGTTACTCGGCTGGGAATTGACGGATTTAATGGAAAAAACGATTCTCGCCATGCGTTCGTGTGAAGACGATATTCATAAAGAGTATACCGAGTTGACGGGACAGGAAGCATAGAATTTTTCGGCAAAGGAGTCGCCATGGAAGAAACGTCTCTTTTTAACACCGACGCGGCCAATCAGCCCTTAGCGGCACGTATACGGCCGAAGACAATTGATGATATTATAGGTCAAGACCATCTTTTGGGAGAGGGGCGTATTTTGCGCCGTTTCATTGAAAATGATACGGTACCGTCTATGATTTTTTGGGGGCCTCCGGGTGTCGGCAAAACGACGTTGGCTCGCGTAATTGCCGGACATACGAAGGCTGCTTTTGTAGATTTTTCGGCTGTTACGGGCGGCATTAAAGAAATTCGCCAAATTATGCAGAAGGCTGACGAAAATACACGCTACGGTGAAAAGACAATTCTTTTTGTAGATGAAATACACCGCTTCAATAAAGCACAACAAGATGCATTTTTACCCTTTGTGGAAAAAGGAAGCATTGTCCTCATCGGAGCTACGACAGAAAATCCGTCCTTTGAGATTAACGGGGCTTTATTATCCCGCTGTAAGGTTTTCGTTTTACATGCTTTAACGGCAGATGATATTAAAGAGTTATTAAAACGGGCGTTGGCAGAACCCGAAGGTTTCGGTACCCGAGAGATTCGCATAGACGATGATTTATTGGGGGCTATTGCTCTTTTTGCTAACGGAGACGGGCGCAGTGCTTTGTCTACCTTGGAAATGGCTGTTTTAAACGGTGAAATTGAAGGCGATGCCTTGGTAGTTACGAAAGATTCTCTCGAACAGTGTATATCGAAAAAATCTCTTTTATATGATAAAAAGGGAGAAGAACATTACAATCTTATTTCGGCCCTCCATAAATCAATGCGAAACTCCGATGCCGATGCATCCGTATACTGGTTGGCCCGAATGTTGGAGGCCGGCGAAGACCCTCTTTATGTGGCCAGACGCGTTGTTCGATTTGCAGCTGAAGATGTGGGACTGGCCGATCCAAGGGCTATGGAAATAGCCGTAGCAGCATATCAGGCATGCCATTTTATCGGCATGCCCGAATGTTCGGTTCATCTTACGGAAGCCGTTGTCTACTTATCGTTAGCTCCCAAGTCGAATGCCATGGAGACGGCCTATTTGTCGGCGCGTAAGGATGCGTTGGAACAAATTGCCGAACCGGTTCCGTTACAGATTAGAAATGCACCGACTAAGTTGATGAAGGACTTGGAATATGGCAAGGGATACGACTATGCACATAATCACCCTGAAGGATTGACAGCCATGGAATGTTTACCCGACTCGTTGCGGGGGCGAGCGTATTATCGACCGACGGAGCATGGATTGGAGGGACGTTTTAAGGCACGGTTTGAAGAAATAAAGGCATGGAAAAAAAGATACGGTAAAGGGAAGAAATAATGAGTAAGAAAGTTATTTTCGGAAAAGATTACAGCACAAACGAGTATGCAAAAATCTTTTTTTATTTATGCATAGGCGGGTCGGCAGCTATAGCAGAATGGCTTATGTTTTACTTCTTCAACGGGTTTTATACATCTTTTTTCGATAATTCAGCTTTGAGAATTTCCGTTTCAACAGCTACCGCATTTTCGTTGGCTACTGTATATCACTATATCTTGGGGAACATCTTTGTTTTTGAAAGCGGTCGTCGTTATGAGCGAAAGAAAGAGCTGACCCTCGTTTTTGTTGTCAGTATTATCGGGCTATTGTGGAATTTACTTCTCATGTGGATATTTACATCGGGACTTTCCATAGAGCCCGTGCCGGCAAAGATTATAGCCAGTGCTATCGTAACCGTGTGGAATTATCTGTCGCGAAAAAAATGGATATTTTAAAAGAAATCTCGCTCAACGTTTTGCTGGCGGGATTTTTTATAAGTGTCGGAAAAGCATCATATATGCAAAGAATGCAAAAATAAATCTATACATATCAAAACCGTATTTATTTTTTTAAAATAATAAATACATATTATTGAGTTTATGTCCGTTTAATGATAGACTGATTTAGTAGTATTTATGGTTTGTAGTTTGAAATGGGGAACAGCAATGAAAAAGAAAGCTTTTGCAGTAGCAGCCTTGGCAGCAGCCTGTGTGACGTCCATGGCATTTGCTACTCCGCAGACACAGTTTCAAAAGGGTCAATTCCAGTTGGATCTCGGTGCATGGAATGTAAAATCTTCCGTTGATATGAGCAATTTTGATGCAACGACGATGCCGGCTGCCGGGGCAGGAACGGCATATACGGGTACGAAGACGAGTGATTCCAAATGGAATTTTACGGGCGGTTTGTCCTACGGTCTTAGCGACAAATGGGGTCTTGAATATGCGTACCATGACTTAAATACCAAAAAAGAAGGTATTAAGGGTACGGACGGAGATGAACATGAAGTAAATCTGGTTTACTCTCTCAATAAAAACTTTGCCGTATATGGCGGTTGGAATCGCATTAAAAACTCTAAAGATTCTTTCAGTAGAACCAATAATATCGCTCAGCTCGGTCTCATTGCCAAAGCTCCTTTGGCTAAAAATTTCGACATTTACGGTAAGGCAGCCGTAGGTACAAAGCATACGACTATTTGGGAAGCGGGTCTCGGTTATACGATAGGCAAAGATTTCGACTTAACGGCAGGCTATCGTTATGTAAATACGCGTCTTGCCGAAAAAGGCCAGACAGCTCTCGGCTTTACTAATACGAATTCGTCAGGCGTTACGAACCCGGCAGTGGCGACGAGTGATGCCAATATTGCCTATAAAGGACCCTTCGTAACCTTATCTTATCGTTTCGGCGGCCATAAGAAAGCGGCTCCCGCACCGGTTGTGGCGGAACAGCCGCGTCGTCAGGTTGTGCAGGAACAACCCGGCCACGTATATAATGACTACTATCTCGAAAGTGTTCACTTCGCCTTTGATGTAGATACGCCTATTGCCTACGATCAGGGCAAGCTCGATCATTTTGTAGCCGTAGCGAAAGAATATCCGCATGATACATTCAAACTCGTAGGTAATACGGATGCTCGCGGTACGGATGCTTACAATGACGATCTCTCCAAACGTCGTGTTGTAAATGTAGCTAGATACGCTGTCGATCACGGTGTAAATCCGGAACAACTCGAACTTTCTTATGAAGGAAAGAACGATCCCGTTGCAACGAATGCCACCGATCAGGGCCGTGCAGACAATCGTCGTGTTGATATTTGGCATCACAGATAAATAAAGAATTTACCCGCAAGGGCCATAACAGGGAATCGGCATAATCGATTCCCTGTTTTTGTCCCTGTGTCGCCTTGTCTTACGACTATGAATAAGGTATAATATTCTAGCATAAAAGTATTGGTGCGTGACAGCCTGTCGGGGCTTGTGCAATGGAGACCTATGAACCTCGTCAGGTCCGAGAGGAAGCAGCGATAAGTAGTCATCTTCGTGTGCCACGAGGTAACCCGGCAAGCTGTTACACACGAGTGCTTTTACGAGAAGGCGGTAAAACAGCGGCGAAGCCGCTTTTTTTCATATAAGGGGAACGATATGTCCTATATTGCATTGTATCGCAAATGGCGACCGAAGACATTTGAAGACGTTGTCGGTCAGGGTCGAATTATGAAGACCCTGCAGCAGGCTGTAGAAAATGATAAAGTGGCTCATGCTTATCTTTTTTCCGGTCCGCGCGGAACCGGAAAAACCAGTACAGCTAAAATTTTTGCGAAAGCGCTTAATTGTGTACACGGCCCGACTGCGCATCCTTGTAATGAGTGTGATATATGTAAACACATTACGAGCGGTGAATCTCTTGATGTGGTAGAGATCGATGCGGCATCGAATAGAAGTATTGAAGATATTCGCCAGTTGCGGGAGACTGTAAAGTTTATGCCTACGGAAGGGCATAAAAAAATATACATTATCGACGAAGTGCATATGCTTACGACAGAAGCTTTCAATGCCTTGTTAAAGACGTTGGAAGAACCGCCGGCACATGTGGTCTTTATTTTGGCGACGACAGAACCGGAACGAATACCTATGACTATCCTTTCTCGTTGTCAGAGATATGATTTTCGTCGTATTACGGCAGACGACATACAGAAACGGTTGGCCTATATTGCCGACAAGGAAGAAATAGATTTGAAGCCCGACGCAGCTCGGATGATTGCCGTTCGAGCCGACGGCGGTATGCGCGATGCCTTGAGCCTTCTTGACCAGTGTGTAGGTAACGGTGGGCGGTGTGTCGATGAAGAGATTGTACGGGACTTATTGGGACTTGTCGGCAAAGATTGGTTATTCTCTATGACGGCGGCCCTTTTTAGCGGTCGTGGAGAAACTCTTATTGAAGGTATTGATGAAGTTGTACAGGCAGGGAAAGAAGTACAAAATGTATTAGCCGATATGGTCATGCATTTAAGGGCTCTTATGCTGTATCAAGCGGCTCCCAAGTCTGAGACTTTGGCAGCTTATGCGGACGTGGAAAAAGAATTGGCTGCGCAAGCCGAGTCCATAGAACCGGCACGGATATTTGCGGTCTTGAATATTTTGCAAGAATCTTTATTGCGGGTTAAGACCTCCCCTTTTCCTCGAATTGCCGTAGAAACGGGTTTGCTGATGGCGGCTCAAAACGAATCGGGGAGCGGTGACTTGGCGGTAAGGGTTACGGCTTTGGAAAAACGGGCGTATGCTGTTCCTCAGGATGTTATGGAGCGCCTTGTGCGATTAGAGCAGGGCATTGGGACGAAATCCGAGATTTGTATACCTCAGACTTCGGTAAAAACACAGGTCCATAGACAAGAGCCTAAATTACAACTTACGGAAGCGGTGACGGTTCCCGAAGCGATAGGAGCCGTAAAACCGTCTGTTGGAGAGCCCAACCCGAAGGCTGAAGAGGAAAAATCGAAGGGTTCGGCCGTTGATATGTCATCGAAAGGACGGCAAGTGCCGGTTAACGATGCCGAATATAATCGAATCTGGAGTAGCGTTTGCGCTGTCTTGGACAGGGCTAAAAAGAAAGCTGTTTTGTCATGTATACGAAACGGGCGAGTCGTTTATATCGGAGAGACGGAGTTTATCCTTGCCTTGCCGACAGAATTTATGGTTAAGCGGGCCAATCGAGAGGATTATTATACTTGTGTGGATGAAGCTTTGTCTCAAGTCCTCGGTAAGGGATACCATATGCGAAGTTACCTTGAAGGGGACAGCGAATTGGCGGCATACGAAAAAAAAAAGACTGATTCGGATATAAAGTCGGCGACCATACCCCAAAAAGACACGGAGAAGGAATCGGTGCTGACCGAGCAAGTTGACGGCTCACACGAACCGGTGGCTATTGAACGACAAGATATACCGCAGGGAGAACGAGAAGCCCTGTCGGCTGTGCTTGATGCGGTAGGAGATTGTCGTATTTTCGTAGAATATAAAGATACATAAAAGGGCACTCGCTCACACCGGCGAGTGCTCTTACGTTATTCGAGTGTCGTTTTCATAAAGAAAGTAAGTGGAAGAGGCCGCGTATATTCTTTGTTTTTATGACAGAATCGGTAGGAATATAGTATAATATAAAGGATTGTAAAGTTTTAAAAGGAATCGTTCCTAATTGGAATGACCAAAATAGGGTGTAAAATATATTCGCTTACTATAAGGAGGAACTATTATGTTCGGTGGCGGCAATATGCAAGGTATGATGAAAAAAGTGCAGAAAATGCAAAAAGATATGAAGAAGATGCAGGACGAATTAAAGGTACGCACTGTTGAAGCGACTGTCGGCGGCGGTACGTTGACCATTGTCATGAATGGCGAAAAAACGGTGGAAAGCGTTACTATCGATCCGTCCGTGATTGATCCGGAAGATAAGGAAATGTTGGAAGATTTGATTGTAGCGGCTGTTAATGAGGCAGGCAAAAAGGTTGATGACATGATGGCTCAGGAAATGAGTAAAATCACGGGCGGTATGAATTTGCCGGGTATGTTCTAATGGATACGCCATTGGAACATTTGGCGGAACAATTTCGACGCTTGCCCGGTATCGGCATTAAAACGGCTCGTAAGTTAGCGTATTATATGATACAGCAACCGGATGAGAAAACGGAAGCTTTTATCGATGCGGTTCGAAAAGCGAAAGAACAGATGCATTTTTGCTCCGTATGTTTTAATTTATCGTCTACCGATCCGTGTACTTATTGTACGGATGAACATAGAGATCGTTCGGTCATTATGGTAGTGGAAACACCTCAAGATGTGGCGGCTATTGAACGGTCAAAGGACTATCACGGTTTATATCACGTGTTGCACGGGGCCTTATCCCCTCTCGACGGAATCGGACCGGAAGATTTGCATATTAAGGAATTATTACAGCGTTTGGGCGATACTCGGGTTCAAGAAGTCATTATTGCTACGGATCCCGATGTAGAAGGAGAAGCGACGGCCTTGTATTTGGCACGATTGTTGAAAACGGCAGGGGTTAAGGTGACGAGAATTGCCAGAGGACTTCCCATGGGCGGCGATATCGAATTTGCCGACGAAGCGACTTTAGCCGGAGCTGTAGCCAATCGCCGGGAAATGTGAGGAACTTCATGTGGAATACCTATATATCGGTGCAGGTATTGTTTTGCTGCTTATTATAAATCGGTTTATTTTGGCACCTATTCGTAGATTGGCCATTAATACAATGATGGGGCTTTTTTTGCTTCATTTGGTTAACACGTACGGACCTCTGGCAGGCTTGCACCATGTTAATGTTACGCCTCTTACGGGACTTATTGTAGGCTTTTTCGGCGTACCCGGAGTGGTGGCGGTAACGTTATTTTATTTGGTTATTTAAAGACAGGATGCGATAGGATGAATGTGAAGCATGCATTCGGATTGTTGGGAATGTTTCTGCTTTCCGTAAGTTTGCTAACCGGTTGCGGCAACACGATTTCCGCCAAGACGGAAAAGGTGACCAAGTCGCCGCATCCGGTGGCTTTGACTTTAGATGCGAATATTACGGCCCTACATTCGGCGGAAATTATGCCGAAAGTATCGGGAAAACTGGTGTCGGCACCGCCGGCCGTCGGTCAAGATATTAAGGCCGGGGAAGTAATTGCTCAAGTCGATCCGACGCCGTATCAACAAAGCCTAAGCAGTGCCGAAGCGGAGCTTATGTCGGCATCGGCGTCGGCGGCACCGGTATACGAAGCCCCGCCCGTCGATACGGGAGAGCGGGCAAAGCTTGATGTATGGTATCAAATGGGTGCCATTTCACGTGTTGAATATAATCAAATGCAGTCGCGGGCAAACGGTAGCGGTACGTACAGGGCGGCACCGGCTGTGGATACGGAGAAATTGGCCCAGTTGCAACAAACAATTCAAACGGCGAGAGAAATGCTGAGTAATGCCACTATTTATTCACCCATCGACGGTCGGGTTACCGCTGTTGCGGAAAATTCGTCTGTAGCCGTTGCGGGTAACGTGTTGGCAACGGTTCAGCAGTTGACGCCTCTGGTAGCTACTTTTGCCGTACCGCAGGACTATATTGATGCGGTTCAGGCCGCACGGGCAGCCGGAACCTTGAAAGTACAGGTCTTGACGCCGGGCGGTGAAACGGAAGCAGGGGAACTTACTTTCTTGTCGACGGAAGTTGACGGAGCTACCAACGCCTATTTGGCAAAAATTACATTTAACAATAATAAAAACCTCTTCGTTCCCGGAGAGTTTTACCATATTCGTCTTTCTACACCTGAGGAAATCAATCAGATTACGGTGCCTAAAGAGGCGGTTAAAACCAAAGACAGCGGAGATTTCGTATATGTTGTAAACAGTGACGGAGTCGTTGATGCCAGAGCCGTTTTAACGGGAGATGAAGAAGGCGGACGAGTGATCGTTCTCAGCGGCCTTAAAGAGGGGGATACGATTGTATCCGACCCGCCGGATTCTTTGGAAATAGGAATGAAAGTATCATCATAAGAGCCAGTCGGAAGGAATGTATATGAAGGATACAGGACATTACGAAGCGAATCGGGAAAACAGCCTTTTAAAATCGTTGGAAAAAAGTCTGGATGTATTGGATTTGTTTGTAGAGTGTAATACGGGCATGACTTTGAAAGAGATTGCCGGTATGACGAAGCTCAATACCTCTACAGCCTTTCGCATTGTCAACACGTTGGAGCGTCGACAGTATTTAACTCGAAATGAAGATTCGAAGCAGTATCGTTTGGGCCCCAAGGCCTTAGCCCTCGGCTATTCCTCACACTGGACGGAAAATATCGTGACTTTAGCCAAACCGTATCTGCGTAGATTGCAACAAGAGTTTAATGAAACGGCCAGTATTTATGTTGCTGAAGGGGACAGTCGTATCTGTTTGGATCACGTGGAAAGTACTCATTCGTTGCGCCGTGTCATCCCTTTGGGAGAGTCGTTGCCTGTATATAAGGGGGCGGCAGGCAAGGTGTTGGTTGCATGGGCTAATAAGGACGAACAAAAACGCATCAGTGAAAAGCACGGCGGTTTGTCGGAAAGCGAACTGTCCATGATTCGGCATAACGGATATGCAGTTACACAAGATGAGAGTGAACACGGTCTGTTTGCCTTAGCCGTTCCCGTTTTTAACTTTGAAGAACAAGTGGTCGCTTCGTTGACGGTAGCCGGTCCGTCTATGAGATTTTATGATTCTATTCGGCAAAAAATGCTTTTTACTATGAGTCAGTATGCATCTGAAATATCCTACGCCTTAGGTTGTCGTAAGAAAAAATAGAAACCTATTATGTGAAGTTGATGTACAGTGAATATCAGATAATTGCTGAGATTATTATAATGAAACGATACAAACGGTTTTAGCCTGTCGATTATATGTCAGACACTTTAGCAAGGAGAGATTATTATCATTCAGTTTAGAGAATTTACAATTAACGATAAGCCCGTATTGGATTCATACTTTCATGAAAAGCGGTACGAACAGGCCGATGCTACCTTTATGACATTGTTGGCTTGGCAGTACCCGTACGACATTCAGTGGGCTGAAGAAGATCAGGTCTTGTATATTCGTTCGGGACGCGGCAATCAGCAATTCTGGTTGCCCCCTTTTTCGCGCAAAGACGGTGGACTCGTTGCCGGCTTGGAACGAATGAAAGAATGGTTTACGGCACATAATCACCCTTTTTTGATGAAGGGGGTTACACAACCGGTAGTCGACAAGTTGAACATGCTGTGTCCCGACTGCTACACGATTGTGCCTGACCGTGATAACTATGAATACGTTTATTTGACACAAGATTTGATTAACTTGTCGGGGAAAAAATTCCGGCAGAAAAAGAACAACTTGAATCATTTCCGTAACCAGTATATGGGATATGAATATCTTCCCATTACGGAAGATATTTTTGAAGAATGCCTGGATGCGGACAAACGGTGGATGGAAAATCGTATCGATCGCGATACGGAAGGTGAAGATGAGGATGAAATGAAAGGCGAACGCCAAGCTATTAAGACCATCTTTGATCACTGGGATGCCTTAGGTGCAAAAGGCGGAGCCATTCGCATTTTCAATAAAATAGCCGCCTTTTCTATAGGAGAAATGCTCAACGACGATACGGCCATTATCCATTTTGAAAAAAGCGATCCCAATATCCGGGGTCTTTATCAGGCAATTAATCATGAATTTGTTGTACATGCATGGAGCCATACGACGTATATTAATAGAGAAGAGGATATGGGGATTCCGGGGTTGCGTCAGTCAAAGGAATCGTATAATCCCGACCATTATGTAGAAAAATTCAGTGTTACGTTGGCTAAATAGAAAGAGGCGCATATGGAATTTCGCTTGGCCGGTCCGCAGGACCGAAATGTGGTGGAAGACTTGTGGGCATATTGTTTCGAACCGAAGGAGCACCCGTTCTTTCGTTGGTATTTTGCCAATATGTATGAGCCCGAAAACGTACTTCTGGGGATCCAGGACGGGGCTGTCGTATGTTTGACGCATTTGAATCAATATGAATTGAATATTCGCGGTGTTCGTTTTCCTGTTTCCTATATTGTCGGCCTGGCCACTCATCCGGCTGCTCGTCGTAGCGGTTTGGGAGGCAAGCTGTTAACCGCATCCTTGAAGGAAATGCGGCGGCGCGGTCAAGTCGTGCATATCCTTATGCCCTCTAAGGCCGGCTTTTATCAACAATATGGGTATGAGTTGTATTGTCATCAATGGCGTGAAACGA
>NZ_JAQCUN010000259.1:339-972 GCF_027685385.1 Megasphaera sp. AF13-6AC | reverse complement strand
GGGAACAAAACAAATCATCGCTAAAGTTGACGAAACTGACATCGGAAAAATCAAAGTCGGACAAGATGCAACTTTTACGGTAGACTCTTATACGAATAAGACCTTTACGGCTCATGTTTCAAAAATTTCTCAAACCGATACCACCTATTCATGGGACACGACGAATACGACCTCTTCAGCATCTGCTTCTTCAGCCAGTGTTATTTATTACTATGTAACCTTGGACGTAGATGACCCGAACGACGACCTTCGCCTCGGAATGACAGCTCGTGTCGATATCAGTACTTCTCAAAAGGAAAATGCACTGGTCGTTCCCATTGCCGCCTTGAAAACGAATAATTCCGGTTCTTATGTCGTCGTTGTTCACGATGACGGCTCAACGGAAAACGTAATGGTTCAAACGGGCATTTACAGCGACGACTATGTTGAAATTACAAGCGGCCTGTCCGTCGGCGATAAAGTTTCTATCGCCTATACTTCATCGGGTAAGTCATCGGAAAACAATAAACAACAGGGTCCGCCGCGGTTATAAGGCAGGAATCTCCTATGGATAATATTATGATAGCCCTTCAGGACATTCGCAAAATCTATCACATCGGTTCTCAAGATTTCGCTGCCCTGGCAGGCATTACT
>NZ_JAQCUN010000259.1:0-329 GCF_027685385.1 Megasphaera sp. AF13-6AC | reverse complement strand
CGCTGCCCTGGCAGGCATTACTCTACAAATTAAAGAAGGCGAATTTGCAGCACTTATGGGGCCTTCCGGATCCGGTAAGTCTACACTCATGAACATTCTGGGATGTCTCGATCGCCCTACCTCGGGTTCCTATAAATTAGGTGGCAAAGAAGTCGCCCATTTATCGGATGATGAATTGGCTGTTACCCGTAATAAAAGTATCGGTTTCGTTTTCCAGAATTTTAATCTTCTCGGCAAAATATCAGCCTTAGACAATGTGGCTTTACCTCTTGTCTATGCCGGTGTCGGCAAAAAAGAACGAACGGAACGAGCCATGGAAAAGCTCCGTG
>NZ_JAQCUN010000258.1:707-988 GCF_027685385.1 Megasphaera sp. AF13-6AC | reverse complement strand
TATATTAGCATACTTTATGACACCTAACCAGTAAGGTTGCTTGCGAAAGAAGATGTCATACGGTAAGATAAGACGAAACGGTTTCGAAAGGAATGGATTAACGTGAGCACTTATATGCAGGCGATCTTACAAGAGTACGGAGAAACTCTTGCCACGAAAGGCCTTAGAATTATTTTAATATTAGTCTGTACTTATGCGGCCTATCGATTATGTGAATTTATTGTTGCACGTGTCGGCGGGGTTCCTATGGGGCATTTAGGCAGTAAGCGTCGGCGGCGAGG
>NZ_JAQCUN010000258.1:0-697 GCF_027685385.1 Megasphaera sp. AF13-6AC | reverse complement strand
CTTCACGAGCAACTTTAGCAAATTCAGGATACATTTCCGTATTTTCCCAATTTTCACCGTTAGCAGCATCTTTCAGAGCACCGTCTAAATCGGGCATACCGTCATGGAGAAGTTTGAACCAGATTTTAGCATGTTCTCTTTCGTTATGAGATGTTTCGTCAAAGTACGCGGAAATCTGTTCGTAGCCGGCTTTTTTTGCAACACTTGCATAGTAACCGTATTTTGTATGAGCTTGAGATTCGCCTGCAAAAGCTGCCTGCAGGTTCTTTTCGGTCTTGCTTCCTTTTAATTCCATAGTGAACCTCCTGTAATCGATAAACATAATCAATAACTAATATTTGTTATTGATTACATTATATCCTTTTTTATGAAGGCGTCAAGGATATAAGAAAACCGGAAGCGATATTATTTGCGCATAATTTAAAACGTCGTAAATGCATAATTACTTTCGACGACCCTTTGAACGTTTTAAGGCGTTGCGACAGATAGAAGCCAGATACTTGGTAACGATGGTGAGTCCCAGTAAAAAGATAGCTATGAAGAGGGTCGAAATTGAACCGACTTGAGGTAAAGGAACGGGTGAAAGAGACATAAAGTTGGGAAAATATGATATAAGAGCGGTTACGACGGCAGCGGCAAGGAATAAGAGTAAAAAAATACTGCCCAAGAAGGCACAGAGACGGCCCAAAAGGGTGTA
>NZ_JAQCUN010000257.1:0-992 GCF_027685385.1 Megasphaera sp. AF13-6AC | reverse complement strand
TGGAGCTGTGGTTTTCAGCTAATCGGGGCGAGACGGAACAACCCTTGGCAGAAGTGGCGTCCGGCGGCGAAGTATCTAGAATCGCCTTGGCATTAAAATCTATTTTCCGAGAAAAATATACGGACAGGACCGTAGTTTTTGACGAAATAGATGTAGGCATCAGCGGGGAAACAGGGTTGCAAGTAGCGGCTCAAATGGGACGATTGGGACGGATGGGTCAGGTTTTTTGTATTACTCACCTGCCGCAGACGGCAGCCATTGCGGACAGTCACTACTTTTTGTATAAAGAAGAAAAAGAGGGGCGGACGGTTACTCAGGTCCGCAATTTAGATAAAGAAGCCCATGTTAAAGACATTGCCCGCATATTTTCCGGAGACGATACCAGTGAGGCCGGTATGCAGGCAGCTGAGGAAATTATTCGCAAGGTCAAAGGGCGTGCCTAGGCACGCTTTTTGTATACATGGGCATATTTCTTGACGAGCGTTCTTGAGAAGTTTATCATAAATAGATACATAATATTCCGATTTATACGGAGGAAAAGGCATGATTCGAGTATTGGTAAGCGGCGCAGACGGTCGCATGGGAAGCGAAACGGTTAAGGCCGTTTTGGCAGATAATGAATTGGAATTCGTAGGCGGCACAAGTCTTATGAATGTGGGTAAAGATGCGGGAGAAGTCATCGGTATTTCTTCTTTGGGGTTACCCTTGTACGGGAGTTTGAATGAAGCGTTAAAAATGGCAAAACCCGACGTAGTTGTCGATTTTACGACACCGGCGGCTATTTACGAAAATGTAAAGACTTGTATTGAAAACGGGACGAATATTGTTGTCGGTACGACAGGTTTGACGGCAGAACAGCGTAATGAATTGGATGAAGCGGCAAAAAAAGCGGACGTAGCCGTATTTATTGCACCGAACTTTTCTGTCGGAGCCGTACTGATGATGAAGTATAGTGCGGAAATCGCTAAATACTTGCCTGATGTAGAAATCAT
>NZ_JAQCUN010000256.1:0-998 GCF_027685385.1 Megasphaera sp. AF13-6AC | reverse complement strand
GGCTTTCGATCCGTTAAAAACCGGAATAAACGGCTAATCCAAAAGATAAGGCGTTCTTTGGTAAGCGTTCTGAGAAACTCCGACAAGGGCAACCCTCCTTTCGTTTATCCCCTCTACTCATATAAGGCAAAAAACAGGTCGATTTTATTCACGAGAACATAAGGAGTTTAAAAAGAGAACTCATATATATACTTCTTCAAATATTTCTTAAATCCTTCTTTTTTTGTATAAAAAATAACAAATGAGGACTAAACATTTCTTATAGAGTATCATGACAGCCCTTTATTAACGTTAAGCATAAGCCGCCGTTAATGATATAAATTCATCATGCTTAAATGTTACAAAACTATCACAAACAAAGAGAAAACCACGCAAAAGAGACAATAAAATGATAAAAATCGAATGTAAAACTTTCAGATGTAACGAAAATTAAATTTAAAAATAATGATTCCGTAAAAAGAATAATGACTTTTTTATATTGATATAAGAATCCTATGAACTTTTAGTTGTATTCACTCATATATATATAATATTATATAAATTGCTATAAATATCAAAACCAAAATTAGAGAATTATTACCAGAGGTAGTTATATGAACAAGATTTTTAAGATTGTTTGGAGTAAGTCACGGCAATGTTATATTGTCGTATCCGAGTATGCGAAGAATACGAGCGGTAAGAAGGCGGTAGCCACAGCCTTGGTGGCCTTTTCCGTATTGGCGGGAACTGGTGCCGTACAGGCGGTATGGCCTGACGGGGCACAAGTTGGACAGAGTAATTTCCAAATAGGCCGTGGGGCTAAGGCCGGGATTGGCAGTGGTTCACAAAACTCACAGGCTATCGGTGTAGATGCGAGGGCCTACCAATCTAAGGATGTGGCCTTGGGGTCCGATGCTGTTGCGAAGGGACTCCCTATTAGCAATAACAAGGCTCATCCGGCGACGGCTCTCGGTGCACATAGCAATGCTGAGGGTGACAGTACCTTGGCCGTCGGCTTC
>NZ_JAQCUN010000255.1:0-1002 GCF_027685385.1 Megasphaera sp. AF13-6AC | reverse complement strand
CGTTCTTTCGATTCAGTACAACCGCGGCGTGCATGACGGATACACGCTGTCGTATCCCAATGGGCTTGCATGAATAATCACTTCTTTCGTTACAAGATGTTCTCTTTTCGAAAGAGTCGCAGAGGCGGCCTCTTGCTTATGCGAAGGCTTCAACCTTGCGGGTTACGATTCGGCTTTCCTGCAGGGAGGATAAGTCGCCCGTTTCAGTGGCGAATACTTTAGCGTTTAAGATGTCGACAACGGCCTTATCAACGCTCTCCTTGTCCAAGTCGGCCTTCGGTCGCTGCAAGGTGTAGTTGACTTTTTTGCCTGCATTGTCGGCAAAGGATAAGATTAAAGTTTTCGTTTCCGATTTAGTAATCATGGTAGATCCTCCTTATGAATTACGCCGTTATTTCGTACTGAACCGTTTCTTTCACTCCGTCCAAAGCATCAGCCTGTAAGGATGCGAGAGCGTTGGCGGCTGTTAAGACGTTGCCGGAGTCGGCATCGGCTTTAAGGGAAGAAAAATTAAGGGTGCGTGTTTTTTTCTTACCCGCCTCGTCTGTATACGAAACGGTGAGTTGTAACTTACTTGCCAGTGCCTGTTTTGTTGCCATATACGGGACCTCCTTAAACGAATAGATGAAAATCGCTTATTCATACCGCCGAATCCCGTGACGACGGGTGGCGTAGAGCGGTAAGGTTGAAACCGCCGGTGTCGGCCGGAATGAATATACGAAGTTATAAAGTGTCACAGATCTTGGAGGGGGAATAAAAGACCGTTGACATATAAGAGTTTATACAGCTGTACGGATGATGAGTCTAAGCTGTACGGGAGGGGGACTTCTTTTTGTCCCCGTCCATGGAAAAACGAATCGTATCGCCTACGGCCAGACCCATAACCGTGGCACCGCCGCCGACAGGGCAGGGACAGCGGGCTGCGCGTCCGCAGAGAAAATAGGGCTTTCGATCCGTTAAAAACCGGAATAAACGGCTAATCCAAAAGATAAGGCGTTCTTT